>JAHHLF010000162.1 GCA_018679315.1 Bacteroidia bacterium
CTCTATGACAGCTTGAAACATGTAATGCAAGGGCATGGTTTGACAGACCATTTAGTAAATGTTCAAAATGGGATGATGGATATTGAACACCATATGCTGCACTTTCTGGAAAACCACGACGAGCAACGGATCGCCAGTCATGAATTTGCCGGAGATGCTGAGATAGGCAAACCAGCTATGGTAGTTTCCGCCTTGTTAAGTACATCACCAACTATGATCTATTTTGGACAGGAAGTAGGGGAGCCCGGAGGGGAAGATGCCGGGTTTGGCAAACCATCTCGGACATCTATTTTTGATTATATCGGAGTTCCGCATCATCAGCGGTGGCTGAATGAGAAGAAATTTGACGGAGGGCAGCTCAATGAATCAGAAAAGGAATTGCGGGAATTTTACAAGAAGCTTCTGAATATCTCTGTGAATGAGGAAGCATTCACAGGAGCCTACAAGGAAATACATTCCTATAACCGAGAGCATACCGAGGGATACGATCATCGGTTGTTTTCTTTTGTCCGATGGACAGAAAACCAACATATTATTGTGGTTTCAAATTTTGACAAAGAAAGGTCCTATGATCTGGATTTGACACTCCCATCAGAGCTTATAGAAGAATGGAACCTTACTCCCACTGAGTATGATTTAAAGGAGTTGTTTGATGCGTCGGATTCTGTAACACTTAAAATTGATGACACCTTGGGAAAGGTAGCATTAAGGTTAGAACCGTTACAGTCTTATGTTTTTGTTGTAGAAAAATAAAAAAGGATATCACCGTGGTAATACCCTTTTTATAATATGATCGGATTTATTCAGATCAGGCAGCTTCTTTAGGCGCAGTAGCTTTAAACACCATTCCAATTACGGCACCTACTACTCCCCAGAAAACGATACTGGCTACTCCATCTACAACATGACCAGTCAGGTCCATAAATTCTGATGTGGCATACCATAAAAGTGATGTGCCAAACATGAATACACCAACCCAGACTCCAAACTTAAATCCTTCGCCGGCTCCATGGTGTCCTCGTGCCCACTTGCTATAGATGGTGCAAAGGGCAAACACCTGGACTAAATTGGCAATGACCAGCCAAACCATATCTACCGGCTCTTTCATTAACTGAGTGATGGTATGGCCTTCAAAAAAATCTGCCATTGCAAATCCCCAGATACCCCAACCTAATAGGTTGGCAACAACAAGACCGGCCAATGTGGCTAATAAATTTTGTTTTGAAAACATGACTTTGAATTAATTGGTTAATAGTATCGCAAATTTATTAAATAAAAATTGAGAAAAAGACAATAATATAACATAAAAATTAGTAATATGATATTTCATATGGGGTAAGAAAACTATCCAAAATTCCGAGAAAAGTAGATGTTTTGAATGCAAATCGTATTTTTGAACACAAAATTTTTATCATGCATAGAATACTTACCATTTCATTAATTTTCCTCTTATTTGGATGTGATACGATGAAAAATAAACCCTTGATCATTGGCCACCGTGGGGCAATGGGGCATGAGACAGAGAATTCCATGGCCTCTATTCAAAAAGCCCTGGATTTGGGAGTGGATATGATCGAAATTGACGTCTTTAATATCGCCAGCGGGGAGACGGTTGTATTTCATGATGAGCGGGTAGAACGATTGACCAATGGTGGGGGACGCATAGAAGAATACAATATGTATGATATGAGACAATTGATCCTGGAGGGTAATCACCGCATCCCGATACTTCAAGACGTTTTGAAATTGATCAACAATGAAGTTCGACTCAATATAGAGCTAAAAGGAAAGAACACTTCAGATCGTGTTAACTTCATTACAAATTATTATATCGAGAACAGAGGATGGGAGGCAAATAACTTCCTGATCTCCAGTTTCCACTGGGACGAATTGCGAAGCATGAGGGCTATCAACCCGGATATGGCCATAGCTGTCTTAACGGATGGCGACCCGCTTAAAGCGATCGATATTGCCAAAGAACTGAACGCGGAAGCGATCAATCCGTCTTATACTAATCTAACCGCGGAAAATGTAAAAGCCATTCACAATGCTGGATTTAAAGTATATACTTATACGGTGAATGAGCCTGAAGATATTGCACGTATGACCGACTATGGGGTTGATGGAATTTTCACCAATTACCCTGAAAGGAAGCATTAATGTTTGATGTGATCATCGTTGGGGGTGGCGTACACGGAGTACTTACAGCCCTCTATCTACATTCCGAAAATGATGCGCTACGGATCGCCATTTTTGAAAAGGCGAAGCAATTGCTACCAACATATACCGAGTTTGAGAGTTTCCTTTTTCACGATCAGATCTGCTCCAGGAAAGAACTGACGGACATGATAGATGAGAATGGGATCCGTGTCTTTAAAAGTAGCGCCATCACTGCCATAAGCTTAGACACTTCTAATGCACACTTCGAACTCAAAACAAGAAGGGCTCATTACAAGTCACCAAAGGTGGTTTTTTGTGCCGGTAAAGACAGCCAGATCCTTGAACTTCTCAAGGATTTTTCTATAGCGATCGATGAGGTCTTACCTGCCGCATTTCCTTTGGAAAGTAATGATCCGAGAATAGTAGGTTTAGGAAAGGTTGTAATACCAGTTCAGTTATCCTGGGTTAAAATGAGTCCGCCGAAAAAGAAGATCCGGATTAAATTAGTCAGTGCCCCTGCATCTAATCCTATCAAGCAGGTAGAAGGAAACATACAAATGCAGGAAAAAATGATCAGCGGTCCGGCTGTTTACCAGCTAACCCAATTCATTTCGGCACAGCAGGATCCTTTCCCTGATTTAGTTAAAATTTGTATCAATTGGGTGCCGGGATACCAGATTGAAGGGTTAGTTAATTATCTCACAGAAGCCGGACAATTAGAAGGTCATAAGACAATCATCAGAACACCCTTATTTGCCTTGCCCAGGCGCTTGTGGACATCTATAGCCCTGGCAGCAGGAATAGACCGGGAAGCCCATTGGGAAGCACTAGATGAAGAGCAGTACGAAGATTTGGCAGAACAACTTATTAATACTCATTTGATAACGAAACCAAGGCTGAGTAGGAAAGGATTGATCGCTTTTAGAGGGGGCGTGTCTTCCACCGCTGTGGATACTAGTGGTCAAAGCCTGAAGTATCCAGGCATGTTCTTCGCTGGGACCATCCGAAGTGATCATTTAACCCACTTAAAAGGTAATAACAAACAACTCGATATGTCCCTAAAAACACTTGCCCAAAAGATAGCGGTCTAGTCTAGGTCATCTTTAATACCATGTCCAGGGCAGCTGCTAAAACCCCTCCGACAATGGGTGCCAGTACAGGTACCCAGCTATATCCCCAATCACTTCCCCCCTTATTTTTTATAGGAAGGATCGCATGCATGATACGCGGACCCAGATCACGGGCCGGGTTAATCGCATAGCCGGTAGACCCTCCCAAGCTCAATCCGATCCCCCATACAACAAAAGCAACAGGAAGGGCACCAATTGACCCCAGTCCTATCACCTGACCGGAATCCAACATTGATGCATCAGTCATATACAAGACAGCAAAAACAAGAACGAAGGTGCCTATGGCCTCAGTGACAAAATTCCATTCATAATTGCGTTTGGCAGGCGCCGTACTAAAGGTGCCAAGTTGTGCCCCCTGATCTTCTGTGGCATTAAAATGATCCCGGTATGCCAGGAAGACAAAAAAGGCACCCAGCATTGCGCCGATCATTTGTGCTAATAGGTAGGCCGGTACATCGTTCCAGGGAAATTCTCCGGCAGCGGCCAGACCAACTGTGACTGCGGGGTTAATATGGGCGCCGCTATATGGTGCACTCACGAATACGGCAACAAATACAGCAATGGCCCAGCCCGTAGTGATCACCATCCAACCGGAATTATTGCCTTTGGTGCCCTGGAGGACCACATTGGCGTTTACGCCACAACCTAAAAGCATCAATAGAAACGTACCAATAATTTCAGCAATAAAAGGTGTCATAAAAGTATAATTGATTAGTTAGTCCAATATTCCAAGGCGCCCACAGCTTTTTGCCACTCTGCGATCCCTGATTCAATTTTTTTGGTATTATCAGTAGGGGTAAAACGTCTGTCTTCTTCCCATAATTGACGGATCTCCTCCAGGGAATTCCAATACCCCACTGCCAGACCAGCAAGGAAAGCAGCTCCCATGACAGTCGTTTCCACGATCCTGGGCCGCACAGTTTCAGTTTGCAGAACATCGGCCTGGAACTGCATAAGAAGATCATTAACTGTAGCGCCACCGTCGACCCTTAGTTCACGTATATCTAATCCGGAATCGGCCTCCATGGCTTTCACTACATCACGGGTTTGATAAGCGATAGATTCCAGGGCTGCCCTGGCAATATGCGCATCTGTGCTTCCACGTGTTAAACCAAACAGTGTTCCCTTGGCATGCTGGTTCCAATACGGAGCGCCCAGTCCTGCAAAAGCAGGGACCAAAACAACACCTCCTGTATCTTCCACAGAAGCCGCAAGCGACTCTACTTCAGAAGAAGACTTAAAGATCTTGAGACTATCACGCAGCCGTTGCACTACGGCGCCTGCAATAAAAATACTGCCCTCCAGGACATAGGTAACTTCATTTCCGATCTGCCAGCCAATAGATGTCAGCAAGTTGTTTTTCGATACAAGGGGTTCTGAACCAATGTTCATCAACATAAAACATCCTGTACCATAGGTGTTCTTAACCATACCTTTTTCTGTACACATCTGTCCAAATAAGGCTGCCTGCTGGTCTCCGGCGATTCCGGCAATGGGTATTTCTGTTCCCAGTATTTCTGCATCTGTATTGCCATAGTGGGCACTGGAAGCCTTAACATCAGGTAGCATGTTTCGGGGTATGTCCATCAAATTCAGCAATTCATTATCCCAATCAAGCGTATTAATATTAAAGAGCAGCGTCCTGCACGCATTGGAAACATCTGTCACATGCAGCTTTCCTTTAGTGAGTTTCCATATAAGCCAGGTGTCGATGGTACCGGCTAAAAGGTCTCCGGCCTCTGCGGATGCCCTTGCTCCCTCTACATTGTCTAATAGCCATTTGATCTTAGTGCCTGAAAAATAAGCATCAATTACAAGGCCTGTTTTTTCTCTAACCCACGCTGCTTTTCCTTCTGCATTTAAGGAATCGCAATATGTGGCCGTACGTTTATCTTGCCAGACTAAAGCACGATGTATGGGTTCACCACTGTGCTTGTTCCATATAACTACAGTCTCACGTTGATTGGTAATTCCAATAGCTTTAATACTGGTACCGTTTTCTCCTACGATTTCTCGTGTTACGTTTAGCTGTGTCTCCCAAATCTCGAGGGCATCGTGTTCCACCCACCCAGGTTTTGGAAAGTGTTGAGTGAATTCCTTCTGAGCAGTGGCCTGTATTTGGCCTTGCCTGTCAAATAATAAAGCCCTGCAGCTGGTTGTACCCTGGTCCAGGGCAAGAATTAGATCTTGCATAGAGTTTTTCCTGTTTGATCGGAATTATTCGTGGATGATAAATGTATAAGATTTAGGGTAGACATCATAATTACAATTTTATCTTTGGCCAATCAACAATAGGTCATTAGGTATGCATACTTACATTGTCTTTCTAAGGGGGATCAACGTAAGCGGACAAAAAAAGATCCGTATGGCTGAATTGAGATCGGTCCTGTCAAATGCCGGATTTCATTCAGTAGAAACCTACATTCAAAGCGGGAATCTTATCGTTCGATCCAAGGCTTCTGAACAAGAAGTCTCAAAACAGATCCATAAGCTGATCTTAGATACATTCGGCTTCGATGTGCCGGTACTGACCCTGGTATATTCATCACTTCAGGACATTATTGAAAACAACCCCTACCCGGCCTCTGAGGAAAATAATAAGGGTATTTACTTTGTAATGTTATTCGATGCACCGGATAATGCGCTATCAGCATTACTACAAAATAAAAAATTTACCAACGAGGAATTTACGATTACCCCTTCTTGTATTTATCTCAATTGCCACGAGGGCTATGGTCGGGCAAAATGCAATAATAATTTCTTTGAAGGGCGACTCAAGATACAAGCAACGGCCCGAAACTGGAAGACTATGAAAAGGATGGAACAATTGGCATCAGAGATGACGGAATAGTTGAAACTGCAAATCGCTTTATTCTATCTTTGCGTAAATTTTTTACATGTCTGATCGATTCTATCCCGCAGCGTATACCGAAATTATCCCACAGGGAGAAGTATGTTGGCAGGCTCCCTCGAATATTGCGCTTATCAAATATTGGGGTAAAAAAGAGGTGCAGATCCCCAGAAACCCATCACTCAGTTTTACACTAACAGCATGTGCTACCCGGACTATTGTACAAT
>JAHHLF010000207.1 GCA_018679315.1 Bacteroidia bacterium
CCTATGAAGAGGCTCATAAAGACCGTAAGTGGCGTGTAAAACGCTAGATCTCCAGCTTTTTTAATTCCCGGTAATTCGCACGAAGTCGATTCAATAGAATCCCATACAACAGCCTGTAAAACAACCATATAAGGACTACGATCGCAGCAATTACTATGATAATGGTCCCCACAACCATGATCCAGAACAGGGTTTCATTACCGGCGTTAGAAGCGGCTTCCTGTATCTGTACACTTTCTTTACCGAATCGCAAAGACCCATATAAAAACATGCCAAGCGAAACACAGAAGATCGCAATATTAAACCACACATATTGGGTTACCGTGCGCTTAACTCTAAGTATAGATTTCATCAATTTAGAAGCAGAATCCGTGACTTCAATTTGCTTGTAGTTTCTGTAGAACATATAAATAAAGAAGACAAGGACTATATAATTAATAATGGTGAGGATTGTAGAAAACTCAAATATATGCCATTCCTTTTCCAACGCCAGGGAGTCCTTATCATAGGATAGCAGGTTTAAAACCGCCCAGAAAACGAACTCTATAATACTGATATAAAAGATCCATTTTACCATAGAAGAAGATTTCTTCCAAATCATTTTATAAAGCTCATCATAGGACAGCTTAGGAAGCTCTTCTCCCTTGCGTTGCCAATCCTTTTTCAATAGATCCAGTCCGTCCGTCATTTCTTCATGGATTAAGTATCGTTCTCAATTTGTTCTTTATCCGGTTCATCTTCACCCTCGCATTAACCTCTGTGATACCAAGGGTTTCTGAGATCTCGGAATAATCTTTTTCTTCCAGGTATAGAAATACCAATGCCTTATCAATATCGCCAAGTTCTCTGATGGCATTATACATAAGCTTTAACTGCTGTTCTTCGGTCGGATCGTATTCATCGGCTTTGATCTTGAAAATGACCGAATCATAATTTTGTGTAGTAACCCGTCGCTTGGATTTGCGATAGAGTGTAATGGCGGTATTTAAGGCTACTCGATACATCCAGGTACTGAATTTAGAATCCCCCCTGAATTTTGGATATGCTTTCCATAACTGTATAGTTATTTCCTGGAAAAGATCATTATGTGCGTCCTTATCCGAGGTATATAAACTGCAAACCTTATGAACAATGTTCTGGTTTGTCTCCAGCTCGGTCACAAATTTGTGTTCCAGTTCTTTGTTCACTATACAGTTGGTCGTTGTAAAGAATTAGTCTTATTAAGTAAGACGATGTTACATTAATATCCGTTTTTCTACTTCCGGTAGTCAAGCGCAGGCGCCCTGTCTCCTAAAAGTGGGATATATTGGAAATCAGCCCCCCGGCGTTCTATGAACTCACTTTGGGCTGCCTTTACCAATTCGGGATTTTTGAAAAGATCTACAGCCGTGAGTGCCAATGTTTTGGCTGCGATGACCATCCCCTTGTGGCCAATAGATGTGCCTCCTGCTGCAACCGCTTGCCAGCTATGAGCAGCTGTACCGGGTACCCAGGTAGCTGCGCTCATTCCAACTGTGGGTACGGCAAAGCTAACATCCCCCACATCAGTGGAGCCGTACGCTTTAGCCTCTGTTTTATAAGGTCGTATGCTGGCTGCGATCTCAGTATTCGCTTTGTCATAGCCCAGGCTAACAGCGATCTTATTAGCGAATTCAAGCTCCTTATCTGTATATGTCATCCCTCCAACCTTGCTGAGGTTGTCATGCATTCGCTTTTGAAGGGTAAGATTGGGCAATAGTTCATGGACACCGTTGATCATTTCATAATCCATGGTAGTTCCTGTTCCCAGTGCTGCTCCTTCCCCTGCTTTGACAATTCGGTCAAATATGTCGATAACTACATCCCTGCGATTATGTCGTGCGTAGTAATATACCTCGGCAAAATCCGGAACGACATTTGGTGCTTTTCCTCCTGAAGTGATCACGTAATGAATACGCGCCTTTTCAGGAATGTGTTCCCGCATCATATTTACCATGGCATTCATAGCTTCCACACCGTCCAAAGCAGAGCGACCCATCTGAGGCGCTCCTGCGGCGTGGGCAGAGATGCCATGGAATCTGAATTTTGCAGATTTATTAGCCAGGGCTGCGCCGGCGCTTGCAGCATTCTGCGAAGACGGATGCCAATGCAAGGCCACATCTACATCGTCAAATAAGCCTGCACGCACCATATACACCTTAGCGCCCCCTCCTTCTTCAGCAGGACAACCTATGAGTCGCACCGTCCCCGAATTGCCACTTGAAGCCAGCCAATTTTTGGCGGCAATAGCAGCCGCTGAAGACGCTGTTCCAAAGAGATGGTGTCCACAGGCATGACCAGCCGCTTTACCTGCCGATTTCTTCTCAGCTACTGCCTCCTGGGATAATCCGGGCAAGGCATCATATTCGGCAAGGATGGCTATAACAGGTGACCCATTGCCATATTCGGCAACAAAGGCCGTAGGAATTTCAGCCACGCCACTTTTAATTGAAAAACCTTCCTTCTCAAGGGTTTCCTTTAAAAGGGCTGAACTTTTATATTCTAAATATCCCATTTCGGCTTCGCTCCAAATAGTGTGGGCAATTTGCGCATAGGATTCTTTTTTAGATTCGATCTCCTGCATGATCTTGGTAGCATCGTCTTGTGCACTGATCATTGATATACAGAGGATGGCAATGGCTGTGGCTACAATTCTCATAAGTCCTTCAAATTTTGATGAAGGATAAATTTAGGGATTGACCTGCAAAGCACAAATTAAATCCTTGTATTCTACCTTGATTTCATTCTTCCTGCGCTTTTCCACCCCTGATCAGGCAATATTGTGCGATGCCGTAGGTGGCCATAACCGCGATCCCCCCGAAGGGAATTGACTGATTGAATTTATCCCAGGCAAGGAGCGAATCGGAGAACATAAAAAAGAGTGCGCCTGCCAGAACATATTGATAAGAGGGCAGGGAGACATAGGATCTCCGCATAAAGGCAGTCACTGCTAATAGCCACAGGATGAGCATATAGGCTATCACATAGGGTTGATTCTCTCCGAGTCCGTCTGAAATTTTCCAATAGATAAACGCAGCATATGCAGTTACGAGGACAATGCCAAGGGGTAAATGGCGGGGTTTAAAATATCCCCGACGAACGAAGGCTAGTATATAACAGATATGGGCCAAAAGAAAAACAAGCAACCCAAAGAGAAAATAGTATTCTGAACTTCTTACGAACATAAGTAATACATCCCCGGTCAAAGAAAATATAAGACCTGCCATAAGGTATTGCTTGAGTCGGGCTAATTCAAATTTTTGCAACGCAAGCCAGATGATCAGACTGCCAACTATTGCCGGCTTTGTGAAATATCGCAACCAGGGAAGCTCAGGGAAATGCAAAGCTGCAATATCAGTTAAGAGGATGATAAAAAATACGAATGTGAATTTTTTACTCATGCAGATCGATCTTTAGTACTCCATGCATCTGAATTGTCAATCAATTCCTGGGATGAAACTTTTCCAATACACCCTGAAGGTGACTCCTGTCTACATGCATATAGATCTCAGTAGTAGTAATACTTTCATGGCCCAGCATCTGCTGGATCGCTCTAATATCTGCCCCATTTTTCAATAAATGAGTAGCAAAAGAATGTCGGAATGTATGTGGACTTATTTTTTTTTGCAAGCCTGTCTTTTCAGAGAGCCTTTTAACAATTGTAAAGATCATGGCACGGCTGAGCTGCCTACCACGACGATTCAGAAATAAATAGTCTTCTTGCCCTCTTTGGGCAGACATATGTTGCCTTACTTCATTTAGATAGAGCTCAATATATTTTTTGGTGTGCTTTGCAACAGGAACGAAACGCTGTTTATTCCCTTTGCCTGTAACCTTGATGAATTGTTCATCAAAATACAGGTCGGAAAGTTTCAAGCCAGTTAATTCGGAAACGCGCAAACCACAACCGTATAGCGTCTCCAGGATGGCCCTATTGCGTTCTCCTTCCGGTTTGGACAGATCTATGGCACTGATCAGTTGATCTATTTCTTGAACGCTTAAAGTATCCGGAAGTTTACGCCCTAATTTTGGGGATTCGATCAATACCATGGGATTTTCTTTTCGGTATCCTTCAAAAACCAGATATTCAAAAAAACTTTTTAAACCAGAAATGAGTCGAGCCTGAGATCTGGGATTGAGTTTTTTTGCCATTTCATAGATGAACTGCTCCATCATTTCCTTGCCAACCCCTGCAGGGGACCCATGTACTTGCTTCTCTTCCAAAAAAAGAGAGAGTTTCTTAACATCCCGGCTATAATTACTGATCGAATGTTCCGCCAACCCGCGTTCTATTCGAAGATAATGCTGAAAATCTTGTATAGCCAATTCCCATTTCACTTTCTAAAGATACTTTTTATTCGCATTCAGACCTTCTTGGATTCTAAACTGGCACTACCTTTGCTTAGGAAAGATTAGTACATTTGAATAACATCTTAAAGCGAATACACATGAAAAAATTACACGTACTTCTTATCTGCGCCTTCCTGGGATGGCAATTGGGCAATGCCCAGGGAGTAAATTTTGGGATCACCGGCGGGTTGTTAAATACGGATGCTAACATTGACATTTCCGTATTTAATTTTTCATTGGCGGAATTAGATGCAGTCAATAATACGGGATTTTATATTGGGGTACTGGTCGATATTGAAGCAACACCGAATTTTCATATTCAACCTGAGGTGACATACGGAAGTGCTGAAGATCTTTCCTTTGTATACGTACCGATCATGATGAAGTATTATGTAATTCCAAAACTGAATCTTCAACTTGGACCTCAGTTCAATTTCTCATCTGATTTGGGGGATATCAAACAAGCTATCCAGGATATTGAAGGTGCTATAGGCACAAACGGCGATGTGGATGATGTGTTGAAATCAACTGCAATAGATCTTGGATTTGGTGCCGGATTTGATTTCACTAAGAAATTACGTGCACAGGCTCGATATGCGATTCCGCTGACAGATATCTATGACGGACCCCTTGGCGGATCACTGGATATCAAGAACAGTACATTCCAGATCGGAATAGCCTACATGTTCTAAGCATGAAGATCATCATCATCAATGGCCCGAACCTCAACCTGCTTGGTTCCAGAGAGCCGGGTATTTACGGGTCTAGCTCTTTTGAAGAATATTTTGCCGGTCTTAAGGCAAAATATCCGCAAGTGGAATTGTCGTTCTATCAATCTAATATAGAAGGTGAATTGATCAGTAAGATCCAGGAAGTGGGTTTTGATCACGATGGGATCATCTTAAATGCTGCAGCTTATACACATACTTCAGTAGGAATTGGTGATGCCGTAAAAGCAGTTGATACGCCCGTTGTGGAAGTCCACATCTCAAATACCTTCGCGCGTGAAGAATTCCGGCATCAATCCCATATATCAGCGGGGGCAAAAGGTGTAATTCTTGGCTTTGGCTTGCAGAGCTATGACCTAGCTATCCAGAGCTTTCTTGACGGCTAGGGGCTTCAGTACTTTTTCATCGAGGTAGAATGTGCCGAAAGGCAGGAGTGCGGCTACGATAAGCCATATTGTTTTCCCAAAGTTCCATTTTCGTTCCATGGCATATGTCATGGCTATGACTATATAGAGTATGAAGAGTCCGCCGTGCGCATAACCGATAACTTTATTGGGTTCACCAATTCCGGCAAGGTATTTCAAAGGCATGCTGATGACAAATAATGCGAGGTAAGATATGCCTTCAATAATGGCAATAATGCGAAAGAACGTCAGCATAGTTACAAATGGATTACTTCGTCATAGGCATCTGCAACAGCTTCCATCACAGCCTCACTCATGGTAGGGTGGGGGTGAACCGCTTTTAGGATCTCATGCCCTGTTGTCTCTAACTTTCTGCCTACGACAGCTTCAGCGATCATATCAGTTACACCGGCGCCAATCATATGGCAGCCTAACCATTCTCCATATTTTGCATCAAAGATCACTTTTACAAAACCATCTGAATTACCTGAAGCCTGTGCTTTACCACTGGCAGAAAATGGAAATTTGCCCACTTTTATTTCGTGACCTTTTTCCATTGCTTGCTTTTCCGTTAGTCCGACGGAAGCAATTTCAGGCATGCAATACGTACAACCTGGTATATTACCGTAATCCAATGGCTCTACGTGCATGCCAGCTAATTTTTCAACACAGAGAATCCCTTCTGCTGAAGCCACATGCGCCAGAGCCTGGCCGGGTGTTACATCCCCTATAGCGTAATAGCCAGGAACACTAGTTTGGTAATAATCATCTACCAGGATCTTATCACGGTCTGTTTTAATACCTACCTCTTCCAGCCCAATATTTTCAATGTTTGATTTGATCCCAACGGCAGAGAGTACCATCTCTGCTTCTAATTCTTTATCCCCTTTTTCTGTTTTTACCGTAGCAATAATGCCATCACCTGATGTGTCTACTGCAGTAACTTCCGAAGAGGTCATGATCTTGATACCCTGTTTCTTGAAGGTGCGTGCTAACTGCTTAGAAACTTCCTCATCTTCCAAAGGCACTATATTGGGCAGGAATTCAACGACTGTGACTTCTGTGCCCATGGCAT
>JAHHLF010000102.1 GCA_018679315.1 Bacteroidia bacterium
AACTGGACCTGATCGAGGAATTCAGTAATGCGATGGATGCCATTAAATTCTTGAATAAAAATTCGATTGATCTGATTTTCCTGGATATTCATATGCCCGGATTTTCTGGATTTGATTTTATTCAAACCTTAAAGGACCCGCCTAAAATTGTGCTCACTACCTCGGACCGGAATTTCGCTATCGAAGCCTACGAGTATGAAGTCATAGTCGATTACCTAGTAAAACCCATTTCGGAAGAACGGTTTAAGAAAAGCATAATAAAAGTTAAGAATACTCTGGAAAGAGCTAGACCTGTAATATCCGAAGGTGCAGACAGCACTGAAGGAACCGAATTGTACATTAATATCGATAGGCGACTGATCAAATTGAAATTCGATGAGATCCAGTTAATTGAGGCCAAGGGGGATTATATCGAGATAAAAACGGATACCGAGATGTTCCGCGTACATTCTCCCTTAAAAAAGATCAGGGAAAAGTTACCCGCTTCACTTTTCTTGCAAGTACACCGTTCCTTTATCATCAACTTTTCAAAAATTATCGATATCGAAGATAACAGTGTCCTGATCGGGAAAAGCGTCGTGCCGATAAGCCGTTCGAATCGTCCCGAGTTGATGCGTAGGTTAAACTTACTCTGATATACATATGTGACCGGAGTACACGGTCAACGCCAACTGTTTTAGAATGGCTTCGGATCGGCGAACAATTTTTTCCCCGACCACACCCACTGGAATCGTAACCCTGCCTCCATAAACTCAAATCCTGCAGCTGTGCTTGAAGCCAAATTACTATACCTACCATAAATGTTGAGATTAAAGTGATCCGAGATCCGGTGCTGAAAACTCAGGTCGCCGCGAAATGTGAACATCGGTGTGTTGGTTTCGACTTTTTGGAACCCAGTGGCACCTGTAAAAGAAAGGCTTGAAGCAGTTGAAATGGGAAGAATAGAACTGCTAAAAATTTCAGCCGCATGAAATTCTTCAGGGCTGAAGTATACTTCCGGTCTTTGTTCCCTGAAACTTATGAATTGATAGTTAACGCCGATCTTAGTTTGCGTTTTTTCGATCAATTGGTAAAAAACGGAACTAAAAAACAAGGTTCTGCTATTCTCATCGGACTGAGCGGTTTGGATGAACTGCGTGTATAGGCCAAGATCCAAATTTGTGGATTGGTGAAAGCTCAGTCCCAGGTGATCCTTTACGATCTCTTCCTGGATCAGGGCAGCATTAAAATTCTCCAATTCGCGATTGTACAACAATTCGAGCTTCTGACGGGATGACGTATTGATCTTAAAGCGCAGGTCCATGGTTGGTTGCGTATAGTTCCTTTCGGGACTTATTATTTTATTAATACCTACCCGGAGGGTAGTCAGGGTTTTGGGCATCCATTTATAGCCTATTCCGAGCGATGCAGAATGGGATTCAGCCTGGCTATTATCGATTTGATTGTTTGTTTCACGGTAGGCATAGCTCACTTGAGTGCTGATCTTAGTCGACCAGGGAAGCCGAATGGAGGTGAGGCCGTGCCAGGTGTTATTTTGTCCGCTGTCCGAAGAATATCCAGCCGATTGATTTATTGCCGGGGTATACGCTTTGTTCAACTTATCGAGCAGGGCCAGGGCATCTTTCTGATTTTCAAAAATATCCAGTGTCGTAAAAGTGGCCTGGAAAGCTTCATGCATGCGATCATTGGCAAACAGGGCATTGGCCTTCCCGAGGTTACCGTCAAAGGAAGTAGAGTCGCGCTCAAGTAATTCCTCATAGGTATTAAGACTGCTTTTGGTTTTGCCCGAATAGAGGCCATAACTTGCCTCAAGTCCAAGGATCCAGGCTTCTTTTCCGTGCGCATTGCCCAGTGAATCGAGCTGTGTCCGGGCATTCTTATAGTTCTTATTCCACAACAAAGCTTGTACAAAGCGCTCTTCGGCTTTGCGCATTAGTTGAGGATCCTCAGATCTTCTTGCAATTATTCTCGCTTCCCGGGCATATTTCAGGGCGTCTTTATCTTGCTTTTCAATGTGCGATACGAGGGAAATTCCGATCATTGCGGTGATGCTGTCTTTTGTTGAATCCACCATTTTAATAAAACTTTCCCTGGCCAGGCCGGTGTCTCCACTAGCCAGGTAAGCATGGGCCAAATTGTGCAAGCTTTCTTTATCGAGGGGAAAATCTATCAGGTTGTCTTGCAGTAAACGCTTACCGTAAGCATATTCTTGCCGATTGATCAACACATGTGCCCATGCCATTCGGATATACTTTCTGGATACAAGTGCGCCTTGGTTGGCGGGTTCTATTTCCAATGCCTTATTGACCGATTCCAGGGCCGCTTGATATTCCTTAAGATTACTGAGGCAGTTGGCGTTGCCGAGCAGTAGACTGAAATGGTTGGGATTCGATTCTAAAAGAGTATTGTACAACACTTTTGCCTCTTCAAAGCGGCTGTCCCACAACAGGGATTCTGCCCGGTTCACATCCATCTCCAGGTCACCGGGATAATTTAAATCCAGTGCGTTGAAATAAGAAACGGCGGAAGGGGTATCTCCGCTTAAACCTAGAGATCGGCCGTAACAGATCTGGGCTGCTCGGTTATCAGGTGACATTTCGAGGTAGGCCTCAAAAAAAGCAAGGGATTCACTGAATTTGCCATCTTCGAGTAACCGGAACCCCTTTTCTATAGGTTCCTGAGCCATTGTGAAGGAGATGGCGAGTGATGCTAATATCTGAATAATACAATTTTTCATAGGTCGAGTTGATGTGATTTGAGATGGATTTGGGACCATTTCAATTTCTATTATTTATTGTGATGTAAAGGTACTGCGACACTTTCCGCCCCGGAAGTAAGGAAATGTCCATTCGTCTACAGCAAATGACCATCCGTCTAAGGCACCCCCTATAGAAAGGCAGATTCAAGGATCTTTGATGTCAAATTTGTACCTGAATCTTAACCTAAAAACCTATAAAATGGCATTACAGATTAAAAACAAACAAGGCTTCATCGAAGTGTTTGGTTCCTTACATGGCCCCAATATGAATGTATTGCGGACGTACCTCGAATCTGAGTTCAGATGGAACGATTACCTGACTCTTTCCCTGGAAAAGTTGAGGGACCTGGATCGTACAACCGCTCAAGAACTTGAGCAATTCTACCTGAAAGCAGTTAAAAAAAACCAGGTGCTTTCCATCATAGGACGGAATCACACACCGGTTTCCAGTGTTATGGAAAATTCAAAAACCGATTATATACTGAGCTATGACCGTGCTTAAATTGAAATCGCTACGACTCAGCCAGGAAAAGTTATTTATGGGAAGTGCCTTGCTGGTCAACGGTGGGAATTACCTATATAATGTTCTGGTAGGACGGATCTTAGGGCCTGAAGCCTTCGCCGAAGCTGCTTTATTGGTTACCCTCTTGCTGGTCATCTCATTTCTGGGTATGACCTTCCAGCTGGCAACTACCAAATTTGCAGTGCTCTTAAACGGGCAACAATGGCAAGCACTTCGCTCAAAGATTAGCATGTATGCATTGTGGATTGGCATCGGTTTGGGTTGTGTAGTGGCACTATTCGCTCGAAACCTGCAGGCTTGGTTTTCTACTGCATCGCCCTGGATGTTTGTGTTATTTGGCCTGGGAATACCGCTCTACTTTCTGATGAGTATTAAAAGAGGTGAATACCAGGGGAACAACGCTCTGGATAAGTTGTCCATCTCCTACCAAGCTGAAATGTGGAGCAGGCTTATAATCACAATTCTCCTGTTAATGCTGATCCCCTACAGCCCCGGATTATTAGTGTCTGCAGGAATATTGATTTCGTTTGCTTTCGGTTTTCTGCCCTACGAAAATGGGAATCGGATCAGATCCGTCAAAATAACGCTAAGCTCTGAAAACAAAAGGAATTTAAACCATTTCCTTCTGCTTACGGCGGGGTATGAGCTCACCCAGATATTGATCAACAATTTCGACGTTATACTGGTTAAGCATTATTTTGATGCCTACCAGGCCGGGCTCTATGCCTCAATGGCCCTTATTGGCCGGGTGGTGTATTTTGTAGCCTGGATGTTTGCCATGCTATTGCTGCCAAAGGTGATCCGGCAGCAAAAGAAAGGCGAACCAACAGCCCCTGTTCTTTTCCGGTATGTCATACTCATAGCTTTGTTGGCCGTGACAATAGTGGGTCTGTGCCTCTTCTTCCCGGAACAGATCGTTACCGTTATGTTCGGACCGGCTTATATGCCCATTGCAGGAATGCTTTGGCAATACGCCCTGGCTACAGCCCTGTTTGCGATCTCCAATATATTTGCCTATTACTATTTATCGCTGGATCAATATCTCCCGGTGATCGTCTCAGCCCTTGTCGGTTTGCTGCAGTTGGTTTTGATCGTTTTCTTTCATGACACGCTGGAAGGCGTGGTGCAGATCCAGATCGGAAGTATGTTCTGTTTGCTCCTTCTTCAGGTTGCCTATTACTATCTGAATCGAGACCGCAAAATACTAAAAGCGTAAAGTGATCTATGAACAATAGGTTTCAACGCTTAGCTTTTGATCTGATGACATATCTCTGGTTTATGCATAAATATAACATCGATAAGGATACGCCATTGGTCTACAGTTCTCTGCCACTCACCTTCTCAGGGCCTATTTATCAGTATTTGCAGAGGATATTTGCACTAAAATCTAATACAAATTTTACTTAAATCTTACCAAAATGAAATTAGCACTTATTACAGCATTGCCACCGAGCAAAGTAACGCTCTCAGAATATGGTTACCATTTGGTGAAGCATTTCCGCGAACAAAAGGAAATTGATGAACTTATCCTGATAACCGACAAGACCGTTGAACCCAAAGTATTGGACTTCGAAGGTGAAGGATGCAAGATAACCGTAATACCCTGTTGGGAATTCAACGGGTATTCCAACCTCTTCAGGATTGGAAAAGTATTAGCAAAAACGCGACCTGACGGTGTTTTACTTAACCTACAGTTTCTGAAATTCGGAGATAAAAAAATTCCCGCGGCCCTCGGCCTGATGCTCCCTGCCTTTTGCAGGATCATGCGTATACCGGTGATCACTTTGTTGCATAACATTCTGGAACAAGTTGATCTGGACAATGCCGGGATCACGGGGAACAAGATCTTTCAACGGATTTACAACTTTATTGGAACACAATTGACCCGATGTATCCTGGCTTCTGACGTATTGGCTGTGACCATCAGCAAATATGTGGATATCCT
>JAHHLF010000004.1 GCA_018679315.1 Bacteroidia bacterium
TGCATTTTGTCTAAAACCACAATGGAATGTGCCAGGATAAATTGAGTGCCATTGATCAGGGCAAGCCCTTCTTTGGGCCCTAGAGTCAATGGATTCAAATCGGCCAATTCCAATAAATCCGCGCCTTTTATATTCTTCCCCTTATAACTTACTTCACCCAAACCTATCAATGGGAGGAACAAATGCGCAAGGGGAGCCAAATCCCCGGATGCTCCAACTGAACCTTGTGAAGGCACAACGGGAATCGCATCGTTTTCAATATGCCAAATAATGCGCTCCAATGTAGCTAATCGGATCCCGGAATACCCTTTTGCCAGGGCATGTGCTTTAGTGATCAACATTAACTTTGATAACTGATCACTTATGGGTCTGCCGAGGCCAACTGCATGACTTTTAAGGATATTCTCCTGCAGTTGTCGGGTTTCTTCTTTTGAGATCTTGGTAGTGCATAGCGGGCCAAAACCCGTATTTATCCCATAAACCGGATGTGCATCATTAACAATGCGCTCTACTAAATCGGCACTTTCATTGACACGATCAATGGTCTTTTCAGACAGGACAGGCTTGCTTTTTGCATCAGCTAAAGACAACGCCTTTTGGACGGTTAAGTCTTCAGAACCCAATGAAAAAAGTGTAGATGTATCGGCCATTTCCATACGCATTTCGCTGCCCTAAAAGTATTCATTAAGTTTGAGAATAACCAGTCGAATGAAGATGGTGTAATAAAGGATATATTGCTACATAAAAGAAGTATTCTGCTATGATTTATGACTTAATTAAAAAAAGACGTGCTGTATTTCCGGTCCAGTACAATGACCGGCCCATTTCAGATAATGATATTCAAACCATTCTGGAATCTGCCAATTGGGCGCCCACCCATAAACGGACAGAACCCTGGAGATTCAAGGTGGTCAAGGAAAAAGCTAAAACACGTCTAAGTGAATTTATGTCCGAGGCTTATTTGAAGTATACGCCGGATCCTAAAAAGCTCAAGGTCAAAAAAATAAAAGAAAAAGTTCATCAATCTGCGGCTATAATCGCTATTTGCATGCAACGCGATCCGGAAGAACGGCTTCCTGAATGGGAAGAAATTGCAGCCACAGCTATGGCCGTTCAGAACATGTGGTTGGTTTGCACGGAAATGGGAATTGGTTGCTATTGGAGTTCGCCTTCCTTCATCAAGTATATGGATGGTTTTTTTCACTTGAAAGGAGGGGAACGATGCCTTGGCTTTCTTTATATGGGGTATTTTGATGGGCCTTTGGAAGAAGGACATCGCGGTTCTTATTCAAATAAAGTAAGCTGGATGATTGACTAAACCTCAGGAAAAAAGAAGGGAAAAAGTGCCTCTTTATACTCCCAGACTTTTGAGATAAAGAGTCCGAAGAAAACAACAGAGATCACAAATTTCAGAAAAGTACCTGTTAAGAAACCAATAAAGGATCCGAAAGCAGCTTTTACTGCTGTAGTATTATCCGCCTTATTGAGAAGCTCACCGACCAGGGCCCCAACAAAGGGCCAGATAATTATCCCAAAGATGCCGAGGACAGGAAAAAATATGGCCACGAGTAATCCTACCATAGTACCGATCATACCAGCCCTACTTCCACCAAATTTCTTAGTCCCAACAACTGGGATTATATAATCTACGGCAAAAACAACCAGGGCAACCAACAGCGTGATCCCCAGAAACCACCAATCGTCCGGAACCGCTTGGGTGAGAAATAATAATAAGAGCCCTATCCAACTCAAGGTAGGTCCTGGCAATACAGGTAGAAAACTACCAATTATGCCTATTAGTACGCAAAATAAACCTAGGATCAGAAGTACAATGTCCATGAAAAAAGCAATTTGCTATTTGACGAAAGGGCGAATGAATTGTTACATGCGAAATTACATCGTATAATTAGAATTCAGCTTTCCAACGGAAAAATTGTAATTTGCTGCTGATGAAAAGATGGATGGTATATGGGTGGTGTTTTCTTTTAATTGGCATGCTTTCAAGTGCCTGTTCATTGTTCTCCTCCAAGGAAAAGCGGACTCAAAAATTAGTCGCTAAAGAAATGGAACAGATCGATTGGAATACATTGGATCATTACCCTTTATTTGTCGAATGTGATGAATTAATGACGGTAGAGACACAACGCAGTTGTTTTGAGGAATCTTTAGTGAAAAAATTGTCGGAAGGCCTGGCAGAATATGAATTAGTGCTTGAAGACCAGGTAACTACGGTTATTTTTATCGATCTTTTAGTGGATATGGAGGGCAAGATCAAGGTAGTTGATATGGAAAGAAATCCGGATATTCTTGCACAAATACCAGATTTTAACCGGATGATACAACGCGAGGTAAATGAGCTACCTAAGGTAGAGCCTGCACTGAAAAGAGGCGTTCCGGTTAATGTAAAATTCAGGATTCCAATAGAACTTAATACGAATTGATGGCAACTTCTGGCGATAAAATAATATTGGGAATTGATCCGGGTACAACTATAATGGGGTTCGGGATCATACGGATCAAGAAGAAGCATATGTATTTAATTCAGATGAATGAACTACACTTGCGAAAATATTCAGACCCATACACCAAACTCAAACTGATCTTTGATCGGACCATTGAATTGATCGAGACACACCATCCGGATGAGATCGCGATTGAGGCTCCTTTTTATGGTAAGAATGTGCAATCCATGTTAAAATTAGGGCGCGCCCAAGGGGTTGCTATGGCAGCCGGACTATCAAGGCAGATACCCATTACTGAGTATTTACCGAAGAAGATCAAAATGGCCATTACGGGGAATGGAAACGCGAGTAAAGAGCAAGTAGCCAGAATGTTACAACAATTGCTTGAAATTAAAGAGCTTCCCAAAAACCTGGATAGTACTGATGGACTAGCTGCCGCCGTATGTCATTTTTACAATGAAGGAAGAACTGAGATCGGCAAAAAATACACAAGCTGGGAAGCTTTTGCCCGCGCTAATCCCGGTCAGGTTGATCTTTGATCTTAGGTTATCAATTGATCCAGGACCCAGGAACCAAGAACAGTCAACACTCAACATCTAAGAACTAGGAACTAAGAACCATCAACTAAATACATGTCAGGTATCTACATACACATACCATTCTGCAAACAGGCCTGTCATTATTGTGATTTTCACTTTAGCACGAATTTGAACAGGCAACAAGAAATTGTAGATGCATTGATCAAAGAATTATCCCTGAGAAAATCAGAATTCAGTGGTGTTCAGGTAGAAAGCATTTATTTTGGTGGAGGGACCCCTTCCTTACTTACCCCTCAACAGGCCCGGGCCGTATTGGATCATATCTATACAAATTTCGAGATGTCACAAGATCCGGAGATCACTCTTGAAGCGAATCCGGATGATCTTAATGCCCAAAAGATCAAGGACTTTTCTACACTAGGCATCAACCGCTTAAGTATTGGTATTCAGTCATTTTTTGAAGCAGATCTGCAACTGATGAATAGATCGCACACTGTGCACCAATCCATAGAATGCCTGGATCAAGCCCGAAAGGTATTTGACAATATTTCAATAGACCTTATTTATGGTATTCCGGGAAGAAGCCTGCGGGATTGGAAATCGAATATCGTGAGCCTGGCGCGATGGGATCTGCCACATATATCTTCGTATGCACTTACTGTAGAACCCAAAACAGTCCTGGCCCATCAAATTAAGCAGGGAATTGTCTCCGATGTTGATGACATAGCGGCGCATGCACAATTCGAATACATGGTTGAAGCCTTAGAAGCTGATGGTTTTGACCACTATGAGATCTCCAATTTTGGAAAGCCCGGATATTATTCCAGGAATAACACGGCGTATTGGTTGGGGAAACCATATATGGGCATTGGACCGTCTGCACATTCTTACAATGGTAAAGAACGG
Source organism: Bacteroidia bacterium (assembly GCA_018679315.1). GTDB lineage: Bacteria > Bacteroidota > Bacteroidia > Flavobacteriales > Flavobacteriaceae > HDS-28. The sequence continues at coordinate 3,908 of JAHHLF010000004.1, forward strand.
AGTTGGAATGTCCGTAATAACAAGAAATATCTCGATGCCATCAACAATAATACATCCCCCGCGAGCGTAGAAAAATTGTCTAAAGTGGATAGATATAATGAAAAGGTCATGACCGGACTCAGAACTCAATGGGGAATTAACTTAGCTACCATAACGGAGGAGTTCGGTGCCCAATTTAAAGCATACGCACTGGAGCAGGCCGAACCTCATATTGCACGAGGTGTTCTCAAGGTGGAGGATCAATGCCTTATGAGCACGGCAAATGGGAAATTTTTGATCGATGGGATCGCAAGTGAATTATTTATGATTAATTTGGGGTAATGCGCTCGCTGAATGACCACTACCATTAGACATAATAATCGGAACTACACTATAGACCTTTTCAAGCCACTTGACATTTCTATTGCCATAAGCGGGAAAAAGCAAAATGTTATTGCATGGGGTGTTGATTTTCCAGAGATCGGGCCGCATATCTCAGGTGATTATGAAGGGAGTGTTGCCGCAGGACAAGCTGTTAACTTTAATGATATTAAGTTTAATCCTCATGCCCACGGAACACATACTGAATGTTACGGACATATTACCAAAGAGGTCCATTCTGTAAACAAGGTTTTTTCCAAATACTTTTTCAAGGCGGAGGTCATTACCATTGCACCTGAAAAATACCAGGATGATTTTGTGATATCCAAAAAGCAGTTGCGGTATGCCATAGGTAATAAAAAAAGAGAGGCCATAATCATCCGAACCTTACCAAACACCCTTCAAAAGAAAAGAAAACACTATGCTAAATCTAACCCGCCTTATCTTCTGGAAGAGGCAGCCAGATATCTTGCAGAAATTGGGGTAGGCCACTTATTGATAGACCTTCCATCCGTAGATCGGGAAGAAGATTTTGGGGCACTTCTTGCTCATAAGGCCTTTTGGAATATGGGTGGGACTATTAGAAAACAGGCAACGATCACAGAATTGATCTTTGTCAATAACACAATTCTTGATGGGACCTACTTTTTATCTCTGCAGCTGGGTCCATTTGAAAATGATGCAGCACCAAGTCGGCCTGTAATATATGCGATCCAGGAATAAGGTGGCAGGGCAATCTTCGTATCTTTAGCGCATGGAGTCGGTTTTTGAGATCATTGTCGGTTTACTATTAGGTATCATACTAACGTATTGGGTGTATTCTTTTTTTAGAAGAAGAAAGCGAAAGGAGCAGACCAAACACCAATCCACTGTATTATTAGAAAAGATAAGGATTGTTTGTAAGCTCATTTCGGTTGAAGGCGATTTTGCAGAGATCTACCGCTATGAGAACTCCAAGGAACAATTTCTTAACCTTTTTACAAGTAAGAAGAAAGCCCTGGTAGTTATCAATGCCAAAACTCATGTTGGCTATGACCTGAGTAAGATCCACATGCATTCAGATATAGAGCGGAGAACCATCGTTCTTAGGAATTTTCCGCCGCCTGAAGTACTTTCTATTTCTCCGGAACTGGAATTTTATGATATTAGGAATGATCTGTTCTATGCCTTTACACCGAATGACCTGACGGAACTCACCAAACAGGCAAAACAGCATATTCTGGACAAGGTCCCTGAAAGTGTACTGATGGACCAGGCCAGAAAAGAAGCAAAGGAAGCTATTTTGATCATAGAAAAGCTTGTAGAAATGATCGGCTGGCGGTTAGATTATTCTGCCTTGGAAATTAACGAACAGGAAAAACCTATTTTAAAACAATAGATCGTATACCCATGAAACATTTTCTCGCAATTTGCCTACTTGGCTGTTTATTATTTCAATCGTGTAATCAAAGATCATCAGACTCACTGGAAATGAACCCGGCCTTTGTGCATGTAGTCTATTTTTGGTTAAATGATCCGGAGAGTACTTCGGATCGAAAAGATTTTGAAGAAGCATTGAATATGTTTTTGGAAGCATCAGAATTCGCCCAGACCAATTATGTCGGAACCCCACCTGAAGCAAGCCGGGAGGTAGTAGATGATTCTTTCTCATATTGTCTGATCGTCACTTTTGAATCTGCTGAGGCACAGGAGAATTATCAGACAGAAGCTGCCCATTTAGCCTTTATTGAAAACGCATCGCATTTATGGAATAAGGTGATCGTTTATGACGCATTAGGCATGGAAAAGTAGGTATGCATATAGAAGCATTTAGGGAATATTGTATTGCCAAGAAAGGAGTTACTGAAGAATTTCCTTTTGATGAGGTCACCCTGGTATTTAAGGTGATGGGAAAAATGTTCGCGATTGCCCCCTTAGAACGAATACCCTCCCAGGCTAATTTAAAATGTGATCCGGAGCGTGCAATTGCACTACGGGAAGAATATGACGGCATCATCATCCCAGGTTACCACATGAGTAAAGTACATTGGAACACCCTCTACCTGGAACAGTTACCGACGTCTTTGATCACCGAACTAATAGACCATTCATATGACTTAATCGTGGCTTCATTGCCCAAAAAAGTGCAGGCAGAATGGCAGACATTATGATGAAAAAATGAATGAAATAGAACGAGTAGTTGCAAATGCAGCAGATTGCTTTGATGGCAAACCCTGGTATGGAACATCAACGATGTCTATTATTGATATGGTCTCGTATTCTCAGGTAAATATCCGTCCGGAGGGCTTTTCAAAATCTATAGCGGGATTGCTGAGACATATGATCGCCTGGCGCGTATTTACAATCAAGAGACTGAGAGGGTTGGCAGAATTTACAATTGATTCGAAAAGCGCGGAAAACTGGAATTCATCGAATGTCACTGAAAAGGAATGGAAGGGCTTGCTCAAGCTCTTAAAGAAGACTCAGGAGGCACTTGTAGATGCATTTGAAAATTTACAAAGTGAGAACTTGACGCAAGGTGTTCCAGGTTCAATTTATAACATGGACTATCTTATTCGGGGAATTATCCAACATGATGTATACCATCTGGGTCAGATCGCTGTTTTGAAAGATATTATTGAATCCTGATTATTCTATTGTAGGCTTTTTACATGGATATCATGAAATCGATCGGCTTTTAACCGCAAATAGATGAGAAAATTGACGCAGTGAAGAACCTAATCCCTATAAAAGTCCCGCCGGTCTATACTTAATGTTCATTCGTCGATACCAAAAATGATAAATGCGCTGGGTTTACCATTTTTGTAAACTTAACCCAACTAAAAAATGAATATACTTTTTATTGAAGACGACCAAATCGAAGGCATGAAATTGCAGCGTACCGTATCCAATCTCGGCATGCGTCATACTATTAAAATCGCCCAGAACGGTGAAGAAGCGCTAGAGCTGCTTCAAGACCCTCATGCACTTCCGGATCTGATCCTTCTGGATCTGAATATGCCACGGATGAACGGCATAGAATTCTTGTCGAGAATAAAGAATAATGAAGCGCAGAAATATCTACCGACAGTCATATTAACTACGTCTATGAACAGGGAAGATCTATTGGAATGTTATCGCATTGGGATAGCAGGTTATGTGATAAAACCCTTGAAATATGAAGATTATGAAACGAAATTACAACGGGTTTTGGAATACTGGGAGGTCAATGAATTGGTAAAACCCTAACAATAATCTTGATTTCACAACATAAATTTCAGCCCGTCTTCCATTTTTCCTACTTTTATTTAACTAAAATCCGACTATGAAAGGCATAGTTTTCACAGAATTCCTGGAACTTGTTGAGTCCGAATTCGGGTTGGAGGTAGTTGATGCCATTATCGAAGAATCAGACTTGGAATCAGGTGGTATATACACCTCCGTTGGCACCTATGATTTCAATGAAATGGTGCAGCTGCTCACCCGGCTCAGCGAGAAGGTCCAAACACCACCTGGAGATCTACTTCATGTATTTGGTCTATTTCTATTCTCCAGCTTGGGTAAGGCGCATCCAGAGGTAATCAAGGCCTATACCGAACCGATAGAATTATTGAATTCCATAGAAGATCATATTCACGTACATGTCAAAAAATTGTATCCGGATGCTGAGCTTCCAACGTTCAAGATCCTTAATAAAACAGACCATTCCATCACAATGGTCTACAATTCCTCCCGAGGCTTATACCGGCTCGCGCATGGGTTAATCCAAAAGACGTTCGAGCATTTTAACGGAAGTGCCAACATTTCCTATGAATTGCTAAAGCCAGACGGGACGGAGGTTAAATTCGATATTGTTCAAGATGGGTGAAACAAATAAGGTCCTTTTATTGAAAAAGGCGCTGGAACGCCAGAAAAAAGCCCGTTTTCAAGCTGAACGGATCTTAGAGGAGAAGTCCAAGCAACTCTACGACGTTACCCGACACCTGCAGAGTGTTAATGATCGTTTGGAGCACATATTAAACGAGAAAGCTTCCGAACTGGATGGTGTGTTTATCAACATCATAGATCCGTACGTGATCATGGACCTCGAATTCAATGTGATCAATATGAATGCCTCAGCGAAGGAATTTTTGGGCTTCGACCATACGATAGAGCCACTCAATCTCTCCCAATTGGTCCATAATGACTATATGGAGTACACGGCTAAGTCCATAGCCACATTACTTGAAGTGGGCACATTAAAAAACTATCGTGCCAAAATAATCGTAGGCGACGGCACCGAAAAATTTGTGGAGGTCAATAGTAGTCTTATCTATGACAAGGAAAGGAATCCGATCGCGGCCCAGGGCATCATCCGGGATATTACGCAGGAAACCGAAACCAAAGAATTGCTCGCCCAGCAGAATAAGGAATTGGATATCATCGTGGAGAATTCGCCTTTAGGTATTGTACTGACCGATCAGGGGATTATAATTAAGACGAACCCTCGGTTTGTCCAGATGCTGGGTTTCGAGGAAGGAGAATTAATAGGACGCCATGTTCAGGAAATTTCTGCTCCCGGGGATATCGGCAATTCCGTCGAACTCATAAAGAAGATGAATTCCGGCGAGTTAGACAATTTCTCAATCGTCAAGAATTACCTGCGGAAGAATGGCAGTGAGCTAATGGCCAAGACTTCTGTAAACGCCTTTAAGAACAGACAGGGACAAGTAGAATACCAGGTAGCCATGGTTGAGGATATCACCGAACAGCGAAACCTGGAATTGCAAAAGGAGAAATTATTGAAAGAACTCGAGGCGAGCAACAAGGGTCTAAAAGAATACGCGCATATCGTGTCCCATGACCTGAAATCGCCTTTAAGGAGCATAAGCGCACTAGCAACCTGGCTGGGCGAGGACCATGAGGAGGTATTGAATGAAGATGGCTTGAATAACCTTCAGATGATGCAGGAAAAGATCGAGGCGATGGATACCCTTATTGATGGAATTTTGAAGTATTCCAGCATCGATCTTGCAAGTTTGGAAAACAACATCATCGACCTGAATGAGATCGTCAATGAAATCAGGGAGGTAATCTTTGTGCCTGACCATGTTCGCATTGTGATCCTGAACCCATTACCGGAGATTTGCGCCGACCGTACACGGATATACCAACTCTTTCAGAATATTATTAGCAATGCCGTAAACCATATCGAAGCGGATGAAGGCCTGGTTAAAATAAGCAGTTCCGAATCTCCGACTCATTGGCATTTCAGGATCGAAGATAACGGAATCGGAATACCGAAGGAATATCACGATAAAATATTCAAGGTCTTCCAATCCCTTGACAACCAGAAGCATTCTTCGGGTATAGGTCTCTCGATCGTCCAGAAGATCGTAGATTTATATGAAGGGGAGATTATGTTGGAATCTGAAGTTGGAAAAGGCACAGTTTTTAATTTTACACTGAAGAAGAGTTAAATGGAGATACCTAATCTTAAATCTATTGATGATCTTGCACATGGAGACCTTACTTTTAAGGCTAAGTTCATCCAGATCTTAAAAGAAGAATTTCCGATTGAGAAAGCGGAATACCTGGATAATATGAAGAAATGCAGGATGGAAGAATCTGCAAATAACGTCCACAAACTGAAACATAAATTGAGCATTCTTGGATTATTTCAAGATTACGAGCTCGCCATAAAACATGAAGAAGCTCTGAACGAAGGGAATACTGAATACGCTGAAGAATTCTTGAATGTTCTGAAAAAAGTAGAGGAATTTATTATAAATATCGAATCATGAATTGTATCATAATCGATGATGAAGCCGCAGCTCGGGCTATTTTAGAACAACTTTGCCATTTGTCAGAAGAACTGGACCTGATCGAGGA
>JAHHLF010000147.1 GCA_018679315.1 Bacteroidia bacterium
AAAGTTCAGGCCTTTGTTGATCACAAGTTCCTCTAACTCTGTAAGTGACTTTTTCCCGAAGTTCCTGAATTTCATCAGGTCGTTCTTGTTGAAGGATACCAAGTCGCCAAGCGTATCAACTTCAGCCGCTTTCAAGCAATTCAGGGCACGAACAGATAAGTCCATGTCTACTAATTTGGTCTTGAGTAGCTGTCGCATATGCAAGGACTCCTCATCATATGTTTCCGTCTGTGCAATTTCATCAGCCTCAAGGGTGATTCGCTCGTCGGAGAATAACATAAAGTGATGGATCAGGACCTTTGCCGCCTCTGTCAGCGCATCTTTGGGATGGATAGATCCATCTGAGATGATCTCAAAAATCAATTTCTCAAAATCCGTCTTTTGCTCAACACGGAAGTTCTGAATGCTGTATTTCACATTTTTCACCGGTGTGAAAATGGAATCCATTGCAATGGTACCTAAAGGTGCGTTCGACTTCTTGTTCTCTTCAGCAGGAACATAGCCCCTGCCCTTTTCAATATTGATTTCCAGGTTAAGGCTCACCTTAGAATCCATATTACAGATCACAAGATCTGGGTTCAATACCTGGAAGCCAGAGATGAATTTTTGGAAATCTCCTGCTGTAAGTTGGTTCTTACCACTAACAGAAATGGAAACTGTTTCCTCGTTCACATCTTCTATTTGCCGCTTAAAACGAATTTGTTTTAAGTTGAGAATGATCTCGGTAACATCTTCAACAACACCTTCGATCACAGAGAATTCATGTTCAACTTTATCGATGCGCACAGAAGTGATCGCAAATCCTTCTAAAGAAGAAAGCAATACACGTCTTAGTGCATTCCCGACAGTTAGGCCATACCCAGGTTCCAAAGGACGAAATTCGAATTTCCCTTCGAAATCTGATGAATCGATCATTATAACTTTATCGGGCTTCTGAAAATTTAATAAGGCCATATGTGTTCTGGTGTTTTATTTAGAGTATAACTCGACTATTAACTGTTCTTTGATATTTTCAGGAATTTGAATACGCTCTGGAACGGCAACGTACGTGCCCTCCAGTTTATCTGAATTCCATGTGATCCATTCGTATACAGAGCTGTTCGCTTCCAATGCAGAAATGATCGCTTGTACGGATTTAGACTTTTCCCGTACACCGACAACATCTCCCGGCTTCAACTTATACGAAGGGATATTCACCAAATTCCCATTAACGGTAACGTGGCGATGTGATACCAATTGACGGGCACCTCTTCTGGATGGTGACATACCCATTCGGTATACCACATTATCCAGTCTGGATTCACATAACTGAAGCAAAACTTCACCTGTTACTCCTTTGCTTCTGTTCGCTTCTGCAAAAAGATTCCGGAATTGCTTCTCCAGAATGCCATAGGTATACTTGGCTTTCTGCTTCTCCATTAATTGGATCGCGTATTCTGATTTCTTACCACGGCGTCTGTTATTTCCGTGATGTCCCGGGGGATAATTTTTCTTTTCAAAAGACTTGTCGTCTCCGAAGATCGCCTCCCCGAACTTACGGGCGATCTTTGATTTTGGTCCTCTATATCTTGCCATCTTCTATATTTATGAAAGCGCGATTATGAATTAAGGCTATCCTTCGATAATCTGTGCTACGCTTTCGTGAAAATTAAATTCTTCCTATTCGGATTAGGATTAAACTCTTCTTCGTTTGGGAGGTCTGCACCCGTTATGAGGCAGTGGCGTAACATCGATGATCTCAGTTACCTCGATCCCATTATTGTGAAGTGTTCGGATCGCAGATTCCCTGCCATTACCCGGGCCTTTCACATATACTTTTACTTTCCGCAAACCAGCTTCATGGGCTACTTTAGCACAATCTTCTGCGGCTACCTGAGCTGCATAAGGTGTGTTCTTTTTAGAGCCCCGGAATCCCAATTTACCGGCAGATGACCATGAGATCACATCGCCGTTCTTGTTGGTAAGAGAAATAATAATATTGTTGAAAGAGGCAGAGATATGGGCTTCGCCATTGGACTCAACCACCACTTTGCGCTTTTTCGCCGACTTTGTTCCTGTTTTTGCCATTTGCTCTTAGCTATTACTTGGTTGCCTTCTTCTTATTGGCAACAGTTTTTCTTTTTCCTTTACGGGTTCTGGAGTTGTTCTTCGTTTTCTGACCGCGCAATGGAAGGCCAGACCTGTGGCGTATACCACGGTAACTACCGATATCCATTAAGCGCTTAATATTCAGCTGTGTCTCTGATCTCAGTTCCCCTTCGATCTTGTATGCAGAAACAGTATCACGGATCCTTCCGATCTCATCATCAGACCAATCTGAAACCTTAGTGTCTGCATTAACCTCAGCTTTTGTCAGGATCTCCTGAGCCCTGCTTTTCCCAATACCGAAGATATAGGTGAGTCCTATGACCCCCCGCTTTTGGTTTGGAATATCTACACCTGCTATTCTAGCCATGATTATCCTTGTCTTTGTTTATATCTAGGATTCTTTTTGTTAATCACATATAGCCGCCCCTTTCTGCGAACGATTTTGCATTCCGGGCTTCTCTTCTTTAATGACGCTCTTACTTTCATAGCGATATCTTAATATCTGTACGTAATTCTTGCTTTTGTTAAATCGTAGGGACTCATTTCCAACTTGACTTTGTCCCCGGGTAATAGTTTGATATAATGCATGCGCATCTTACCGGAAATATGTGCGGTAACCACATGGCCGTTTTCCAACTCCACGCGGAACATGGCATTGGAAAGAGCCTCTATGATTGAACCGTCCCGTTCAATAGGTGCTTGCTTTGCCATTATTTATGCTACTTTTCTGTTTTTACCTGCTTTCATCAATCCGTCATAATGCCTGTTCAAGAGATATGAATTCACCTGTTGAACGGTATCAATTGCCACCCCTACCATAATAAGTAAGGAGGTTCCTCCGTAGAACAGTGCCCATCCTGGCTGAATGTCCATTAACTTAACCACCACAGCCGGTAATACAGCCAATAAAGCTAGAAATACCGATCCTGGGAGCGTAATTAAAGACATAATTTTATCCAGGAAATCTCCTGTTTCTTTTCCGGGTCTGATCCCCGGAATAAATCCGCCGCTTCTTTTCAGGTCGTCTGCCATCTTATTCGTCGGTACGGTAACTGCCGTATAGAAATAGGTGAAAATGATGATCAGCACACCGAAAAGGATATTATACGCCAATCCGAATATATCCTGAAATTGCACTTCCATCCACTGTCCTACAGCCGTATTGTTAAATGTCCGACCCAATAATCCTGGGGCAAACATGATCGCTTGCGCGAATATAATTGGCATCACACCGGAAGCATTCAACTTCAACGGTATATAT
>JAHHLF010000329.1 GCA_018679315.1 Bacteroidia bacterium
CTCTAGTAGTTCCTCTTTGATGATATTCATTCTGCGATCCTTATTATCGAGAATGTCCTTGAGGTCTGCTATGGTCTTGATCAATTCGTCATATTCGGTGCGGAGCTTATCTTGTTCCAGTCCGGTCAACTGCCGAAGCCTCATTTCCACAATAGCCTTTGCCTGAACTTCAGTAAGCTTAAACCGCTCTATGAGTTTCTCCCGGGCTTCTTCCGGGTTGCTGGAGGCCTTGATCAAAGCTATTACCTCGTCAATATTATCTGAGGCAATAATAAGCCCTTCCAAAATATGAGCCCGGTCTTCTGCCTTCTTTAACAGGTACTTCGTTCTTCTGACAACTACTTCATGCCTGTGATCTACAAAATGTCCAATGATCTGCAGGACATTGAGGAGTTGAGGCCTTCCCTTAACAAGGGCAATGTTGTTCACACTGAAGGAACTCTGGAGTGCCGTGTATTTATAAAGCGTATTCAGTACGATATTGGGTATGGCATCGCGTTTAAGGACATACACAATACGCATTCCTTTTCGATCCGATTCATCCCGTATCGTGGAAATACCCTCTATTTTCTTGTCATTGACCAGATCAGCCGTTTTCTTGATCATATCGGCTTTGTTGACCTGGAAAGGGATCTCTGTCACAATAATACTCTCTCTTCCCTGTACTTCTTCAAAAGAAGCTTTCCCCCGCATGACAACTCTGCCTCTCCCGGTATGGAAGGCATCACGAACACCATCGTATCCATATATGATACCCCCAGTTGGGAAATCCGGTGCTTTAATATGCGTGATCAGTTCATCTATTTCGATCTGCGGATTCTCTATATAGGCAATTGTTCCATCCACGACTTCGGCCAGATTATGAGGCGGCATGTTCGTTGCCATGCCTACTGCGATACCTGAAGCGCCGTTGATCAATAAATTCGGGATCCGTGTAGGAAGGACAGTGGGTTCCTGGAGGGAATCATCAAAATTTAACTGATGATCTACCGTTTCCTTATCAATGTCGGAAAGCATTTCATCAGCGATCTTCCGCATTCTGGCTTCTGTATAACGCATTGCTGCGGGGCTGTCGCCATCGATAGAACCAAAATTTCCCTGTCCGTCTACCAACATGTAACGCAGGCTCCACTCCTGGGCCATACGCACCATAGTATCATAGACCGAGGTGTCACCATGAGGGTGATATTTACCTAAAACTTCCCCGACTATACGGGCCGATTTTTTATATGAACTATTAGATCTAACCCCTAATTCATGCATGCCATAGAGCACTCTGCGATGTACGGGTTTTAAACCGTCTCTGACATCGGGTAAGGCACGTGAAACTATGACCGACATTGAATAATCAATGTAGGCCGATTTCATCTCATCTTCAATATTTATGGGGATCAATTTCTCGCCTTCTGCCATCTATAAAATGTCGTAATTTTTGGGTTTATAATAATGTGGCAATATACACAAATTCACTCCTTCGGAGGGCATTGAAAGTCCACTTTATTAAGGAATTTATTAACAGCTGAAACGCCCGTATTCGTTGATAATTTGAGTGTTAATCATTTGGTAAATCTTCGTTTTTTTCGTCATTTCGTCCTAGTTTATCGAATATAGGTATAGTATTTGACGTTCTTATACTAAGTTTTACTACTTTTAATCAAACTATTGGGTTACTATGGATGATAACTTTTCACCACGCGTAAAGGATGTAATTGCCTACAGCAAAGAAGAGGCTTTGAGGTTGGGTCACGATTTTATCGGAACCGAACATTTGATGTTGGGATTGCTGCGTGATGGCAATGGAAAAGCGATCAGTATCCTGGATGCCCTTGATGTGGATCTGGATCATCTAAGGCGAAAAGTCGAGATCCTGAGTCCGGCAAATCCCAATCCGGGAAGCCCCCAAAAAGACAAAAAGAATCTGCATTTGACACGACAGGCTGAACGGGCTTTAAAGACAACTTTCCTGGAAGCAAAGCTTTTTCAGAGTTCCTCCATTAATACAGCGCATCTATTGCTATGTATCTTACGTAACGAGAATGACCCTACCACCAAATTATTGCATAAAATGAAGGTGGACTACGACGGGGTAAAAGATCAGTTTAAATCCATGATTACCAGCGAAGACGATTACATTGAGCCTACTACGTCGGAATCGTATCCCAGCGATCCCGATGAACCTGCAGAAAGTAAGGAGGGTTCTTTTGGGAATACATCCGGACAAAAAGGAAATAAAAAATCCAAAACACCTGTTTTGGACAACTTCGGTCGTGACCTGACACGCTTAGCTGAAGAGAACAAATTAGATCCTGTAGTGGGAAGGGAAAAAGAGATAGAACGTGTATCTCAGATCCTGAGTAGAAGAAAAAAGAACAATCCCTTATTGATCGGGGAACCCGGTGTGGGTAAAAGTGCAATCGCTGAAGGCCTGGCATTGCGCATAATCAACAAAAAAGTTTCACGGATCTTGTATGGCAAGAGACTTGTAACACTTGACCTGGCTTCTCTTGTAGCCGGAACAAAATATCGGGGTCAGTTCGAAGAACGGATGAAAGCCGTTATGAACGAATTGGAAAAAAATGATGATGTCATCCTCTTTATTGATGAGATCCATACCATTGTTGGAGCCGGCGGAGCTACAGGCAGCCTGGATGCTTCAAATATGTTTAAGCCTGCACTAGCACGTGGCGATATTCAATGTATCGGCGCCACAACACTTGATGAATACAGGCAGTATATTGAAAAGGATGGTGCTCTTGAGCGGCGGTTTCAAAAGGTAATGGTTGAACCTACTACCGTAGAAGAAACCATTGAGATACTCCAGAATATCAAAATAAAATATGAGGATCACCACAATGTAAATTATACGGATGAGGCTATACTCGCTTGTGTAAAGCTCACCAATCGTTATATGACAGATAGGTTCTTACCGGACAAGGCTATTGATGCCCTTGACGAATCTGGTTCCAGAGTTCATATTGTAAATATGGATGTGCCGGATCAGATCCTGGAGCTCGAAAAGCAATTGGAAGATGTACGTGATCTAAAAAACAGCGTCGTTAAGAAACAACGCTATGAAGAAGCTGCAAAACTCAGGGATGACGAAAAACGTCTGGAAAAAGAATTAGCTGTAGCCCAGGAAAAATGGGAAGAAGAAAGCAAACAGCACCGGGAGACAGTGACCGAAGATAACGTGGCAGATGTAGTATCGATGATGAGCGGCGTTCCGGTCAACAGAATAGCCCAGACTGAAAGCAATAAATTGGCAGAATTACCGGAGTTGATCAAGGCGAATGTTGTTGGTCAGGATGAAGCTGTAGGGAAAGTAGCTAAGGCCATCCAAAGGAACAGGGCCGGATTAAAAGATCCTAATAAGCCTATTGGTTCATTTATTTTCCTCGGACAGACCGGTGTCGGTAAAACGCAGTTGGCCAAGGTATTGGCTATGGAATTATTTGATTCAGAAGAAGCACTTATTCGAATAGATATGAGTGAGTATATGGAAAAATTTGCCATATCTCGTTTAGTGGGTGCACCTCCCGGATATGTAGGTTATGAAGAAGGCGGGCAACTCACTGAAAAAGTGCGCAGGAAGCCATATTCTGTGATCCTTCTGGATGAAGTTGAAAAAGAGCATCCCGATGTGTTTAATATGCTTCTCCAGGTATTGGATGATGGCTATCTTACGGATAGCTTAGGAAGAAAGATCGATTTCAGGAATACGATCATCATTATGACTTCCAATATTGGGTCAAGACAGCTGAAAGACTTTGGTCAGGGTGTTGGCTTTGGCACACAGGCTAAAAAAGATCAGGCAGACAGCCATCAGAAAAGCGTGATCGAAAACGCTTTAAAGAAGGCATTTGCACCGGAGTTCTTAAATAGGATCGATGATGTGGTCGTATTTAACCCGCTCGAGCGAGAGCATATCCACAAGATCATCGATATTGAACTCAATAAATTGTTCCAGCGGATCCGAGAGATCGGATATGAACTCAAACTTAGCGAGAAAGCAAAAGATTATATAGCAGATAAGGGATTCGACAAACAATACGGTGCACGTCCTCTAAAGAGAGCGATTCAAAAATATATTGAAGACGCCCTGGCGGAGGAGATCGTAAATGCGAAGCTCGAAGAAGGCGATCAGATCGCTATGGATCTGGATGAGAAAAAGGATACTTTGGTAATTAAGATAAAGAAAGCCAAAAAGCCTTCTAAAACTTCAGAATAACCGTACGCAATATAAAAAAGGAGCCCCATTTTGGGGCTCTTTTTTTGGATTCATTTGTAGGAAAAAATCCCTGCCACACCCCTTAAATAGCCGTATAAACGATATTTACGCCTTTAGTCTAATTTATTTCACCTCCTTGCACCTTGCGCCTACATTCGCCTTGAGTACACTATAATCAAGCTAAATGAAAATTGGTCCCGTTAAAAATTCCCGTGTAATAAGGGAATATACCATAGATATTGGTACCATTCAGGTACATAAAAATTTCCTCGTTTGCAGGTTTGTCGAAGGAAGCACGCTTACATTGGAGAGAGCCTACCAGATAATTGGCATCTCCGAGATCCACTTTAGAGAACGCAATTTTGGGATCATAAGCGTTAGAAAACATGCCTTCGCCTTAGATCCGACAATCTATAACTATCTGCGTGAATTGCCATACCTGAAGGCATTTGCCATTGTCTCTCTTAGAGAAATGGATATGCACAACTTCAACATTGAGCGCCTCTTTTACAAAAAGCCAATGGAGTTCTTTATTAATTATAATAAGGCAATTTCCTGGATCAATTCAACCGTTACGGCTGCTTAATCCGTTTCCTGTTTATCGGCTTCTGCTTGCTGAGGCAGCTCAGGTTGCTTAAAAAGTTCAATGAAGGCATTGCCGATATTTGAAATTAGATCTGTAGCAGTGACAGCTTCAAATCCCATGGTACTGGTGGCTATATCACCTGCTACCCCGTGTAGATACACTCCAAAGATAGCCGCCTGAACAGGCATATAACCCTGCCCTAGCAAGCCGGCAATAATTCCGGATAAACAATCCCCGCTACCGGCTGTGGCCATTCCCGGGTTCCCTGTATTATTAATAAAGCCTTGCCCTTCATAAAAGACTATAGTATGTGCTCCTTTTATGATCAGAATACACTTATGCGTCTGGGAGAAAGCTTTGGCTTTATCGAGCTTGTCAAAATCATCCGCCCAATCCCCTAAAAGTCGACGTAATTCTCCAGGATGCGGCGTGAGAATAGCATCCTCGGGAATATGCTTCAATAAGCCCTTTGATTTTGCGAGGATATTTATCCCATCGGCATCAATAACAAGGGGGCCCTTATAGGACTTCAGGAACGAACCAAAGGCCTTTGAGGATTCATCTGTTGTGCCGAGTCCCATCCCAATGGCCACTACGTCCATTTCAGTTGCAGGCTCAATTTTGGTGAGCATTCTTTCATTAGGATCTGTTTCTGTCATCGCCTCCGGCAGGGCAGTTTGTATAGCCGTATAACCGCAACGAGGTATAAAACTGCTGACCAGGCCGGCCCCTGTTTTCAGACAGGATTTTGCCGCCAGGATGACAGCTCCGATCTTCCCATAACTACCCCCGATCATCATGACATGGCCAAAATCCCCCTTATGCGAAAATTTGGGTCGCCCCTTATACCAGGGTACAATCTCGGGTTTTTCCATCAAGTGAAAATCTACTGGCGTTGTTTCCAGGTATTCCACATCCAGGCCAATGTCCAATATATCCCACTCACGTATATAAGGTCCGGTTTCTGGCAGGAAAAAAATCAGTTTTGGCGCCTGGAAGCTCAAGACAAAATTGCCCCTGATCACGGCTTCCGGGTTTTCAATAGCCCTATCCATATACAGCCCGGAAGGTACATCTATGGAAACGATAAAGGCCCCAATCTGATTCAGGTCGTTAATTATGTTCGCTACCCACGGTGCTGGCGGTCTGTTTAGACCAATGCCGAAAATGGCATCTATTATAATATCATCATAATGAATTTCAGGCAACTTTGATCCTTCATTTAGAAAATTAGGCCAGAGTTTTCGTTCCTTCAAGCGGTCCAGGTTCAACAGGAAGTCCTTAGATCGCTTTTCGCTATAGCTAAGTACATAGACGTCA
>JAHHLF010000061.1 GCA_018679315.1 Bacteroidia bacterium
TAGCCGTTTGGGTTAGAAAAATTCGCGTCAAAAATACTACTAAAAGCCTTTTTATCATAATAATTAACTAGAAAATTGGGCATTAGAACGAGCTTACTTTTTTAGGTATGCTTTTTGTTTACCTTTGTCTGTTTTAATTAGCGATATTGGCAAAATTCCTTAAACATATCTTATCCATCCTGATCGTATTTCAGGGGGCAGCCCAGGTACAACAAGAGGTTAATCCGCCTGAGAATATAAAAACGATCATATTTCGGGGTCCTACCGAAGACCAATTCCCTATTGTACAACTAGGGGAAAAACTATATTTGGAATTTGATGATCTGAATGCATCAGAAGATGATTATTATTATAAGATCGTCCATTGTGATTATGACTGGACCCCAAGTCAACTGTTAAAATCCCAATATTTGAAAGGCGTAGACAATCAGCGAATTATTGATTACGGCAATAGCTATTCTACACTGCAACCTTATTCCAATTACCGTTTGCGGATTCCAAATACGAATGTAAGTCTCAAAGTTAGTGGTAATTATATGCTTGAGATCTACGACTCCTATAATGAGCTGGTTTTTTCCAGACGCTTTTTGGTTTATAAGAATCTGGTGGGTGTGGGTGTAAGCTTGAAACGGGTACGGGATTTTGAGTATTTGAATGAAAAGCAAAGCGTGCAATTCTCAATAAATGCTGGCGATTTTCAATGGGTGAACCCCAAACAAGAAGTAAAAGTGGCCATTTTACAAAATTATCAGTGGGACTCTGCACTTTACAATATTGTTCCTCAATATACAGTGGGCAGACAATTGGTGTACCGATATGACAAGGAAACAAGTTTCTTCGGCGGAAATGAATATCTGAACTTTGATACAAGTGATCTGCGTGCACCAACAGCAGCCATCTCACGAATCGAATATAAGGAGCTCTACCATCACTATTTATTTGCAAATAGGTTCAGGAGCAAGGAACCTTATACCTATTTCCCGGATATTAATGGTGATTTTGTCCTGCGCACTTTGCAGGGCAGAGATACATCCAGAGAAGCCGAGTATACGAAGGTTCATTTCTTCTTGCCCTATGAGCCGGAACTGGGCTTGGATGACGTCTATATCTGTGGGAGATTCAACAATTATGCAATTGAGGAATCAAATAAAATGACATACAACCCCGATAATGGAATGATGGAAGCTGTAATGCCTTTTAAACAAGGCTTTTATAATTATAAGTATGTTCTGACCAAAGATCAGGATCCCACTAGTATGGGTATTATTAGCGGCGACTTCCACTTTACGGAGAACACCTATACAGTCCTGGTATATTACCGAAACTTTGGAGATCTTTATGACAGCATCATCGGGTTAGGGTCTGGTAATTCAAGGAATATTACTAATTAAAAGAAAACCTCTTTGAATTAGATGGTTCCGACTGAGATTTCCCCGGAACCGTTCATCGATTTTTGCTCATACAACCTGAAAATAAAAGGATTCACCGATAATCTTCTGCAATACTTTTATAAACTTGTTCCATTCCCTATCTTGCATCGGACTATCATTGACTTGAATTTAAAGTCAAACACTAGACCATAACTCTTGATTCTATGATCACAAAGGTAACCCGAGGCATAAAGATCTCTGTCGATACAACTTTCGAAGGCACATTCTTTAAGAATTACAAAATGCACTTCGCATTTGGTTATACCATCACAATAGAAAATCAAAGCAATGATTCTGTTCAACTTACTTCCAGGCATTGGGAGATCTTTGATGCGTTGAACGAATTTGAAGTGCTCGATGGCGAAGGGGTGATCGGCAAGAAACCCGTAATTCGCCCGGGCGAATCTCATACCTATAGTTCAGGTTGTTTATTAGCTTCCCCGGTAGGATCCATGAAAGGGCATTATAACATGGTGAATTTTGCTACAGCAGAGAAATTCCGGGTCTATGTCCCTACCTTTAAGTTCAATGCCCCTTTTGCACTGAACTAATCTTTTTTGTTTTCTACCCTAGTCATTTTATAGCTTTTGGTTTCGTACCTTTGCCCCCATTTTAAACGTCAAATAGTTGAACATGGGAAAAGGTTTTTTTCAGGTCCCCTGGGCCACAAATGAACCCATATTAGAGTATGCCCCGGGAAGTCCGGAACGTGAGGCGGTTCTAAAGCAATATAAAGAATACTATAACGGTTCTGAAGAAGTTCCTCTCTACATAGGAGACCAGGAAGTCAAAACCGGTGCTACCAGAAATATGACACCTCCCCACGATCATCAGCATATCGTGGGTGCCTATCATATGGTTGAGAAAAAACACGTTGACTCGGCCATTGAGGCTGCTCTTGAAGCCCGGATCAAATGGGCGCAACTTCCCTGGGAACAACGTGCGGCAATTTTCCTCAAAGCTGCTGATCTGATGGCGGGCCCGTATCGAGCCAAAATGAATGCAGCGACTATGATCGCACAATCAAAGACCATCCACCAGGCCGAGATCGATTCGGCCTGTGAGTTGATCGATTTCCTGCGATTTAATGTACAATACATGGCCGAGATCTACAGCCAGCAACCCGAGTCTTCAGATGGGATCTGGAACCGTGTAGAATACAGGCCACTCGAAGGATTTGTTTACGCCATTACCCCTTTTAACTTTACGGCCATTGCCGGGAACCTGCCATCCAGTGCAGCCCTGATGGGCAATGTGGTGATATGGAAACCGAGCTCTAACCAGGTGTTTTCAGCCAAGGTCATCATGGATGTGTTTAAAGCGGCAGGACTTCCGGATGGAGTGATCAACATGATCTGTGGGAATCCCGCAATGATCACAGATACAATATTAGATCACCCCGATTTTGCCGGCATTCATTACACCGGGTCAACAGAGGTTTTTCAATCTCTTTGGAAGCAGATAGGAAACAATATAGCGCAGTACAAAACCTACCCGAAGATCGTTGGAGAAACGGGGGGGAAAGATTTTATCATCGCACATCCCACAGCTCCAGCACAACAGGTAGCAACTGCCATAGTTCGTGGAGCATTCGAGTACCAGGGTCAGAAGTGCAGTGCAGCCAGTCGGGTCTACCTGCCTAAAAGCACGGCCGTTACCATACTGGACGCGGTTAAAAAAGATGTCGACTCCTTCAAGCCACCCGGAAGTCCGGAAGACATGAGCAATTTCATAACTGCCGTTATCAATGAAGGCGCTTTTGACGATCTGTCCGGGTATATCGACAGGGCAAAGGCTGACAAAGATGCCGAGATCATCGCCGGTGGTGGATATGACAAGAGTAAAGGCTATTTCATTGAGCCTACGGTGATCCTTACGACCGATCCAAAATATGTGACCATGAAGACCGAATTGTTCGGACCTGTAGTAACCATTTATATCTATGAGGATAAGGACTGGTCTAAGACCCTCGACCTGGTAGATGGGACTTCTGAATATGCCTTAACGGGAGCGGTAATGGGTACGGATCGTTATGCGTTGGATGAAGCCACCAAAGCCCTTGAAAATTGTGCAGGGAATTTCTATATCAACGATAAACCTACAGGAGCTGTTGTAGGCCAGCAGCCTTTTGGAGGTGCCAGGGCTTCAGGAACGAATGATAAAGCAGGTTCAGCGCAGAATTTGCTACGCTGGGTGTCGCCAAGATTGATCAAGGAAACTTTTGTTACGCCGGAAGATTACAGGTATCCGTTTTTGGGATAACGAAGTGCTAGAATTATATTAATCCGGATTTCTGTCAAATTCGTACTGGGCTACAAACGTCTGGGCATGTGCAACGTTGTTTTGGAAAAATTCGTCACAATCCTGATAGACTGCCAGGAAATACTTATACCTTTCATACGCTTCCTCAATATTGCCCAACTGTTCATCTGTGTAGGCTATTTTGAACTCGAGGGGCGCATGAATTAAGGGTGATGTAAATACTTCTGGCAAAATCTCATAAATTTGTTTTGCTTTTTCGTATTCTCCCTGCTCCAGTAGAAATTCTGCTTCAAGATGTTTTATTCCTTTATAGAAAGTTTCATATGCTCCATAATTTTCAAAATAGATCGAATTGGTATACAATGAATCTAATTCAGATCTAATTCCCTGACTGTCGTTCGCAATTCGCGCCTGAACTAATTTCATGCGATGGATCAGGTAATTAAACATGGATTTGGCATTGGGTGAATTGGCTTTCTTATAAAAATCTGTCAATTGCTTTAGTGTTTTTTTTGCTTCTTCTTCATAACCTCCCTGAGCATAGTAAATACCTCTTGCGGCAACATGCCAGGGATGTGATTCGGAAAATCCCTTTATTGTCGGTAAGGCCGATATTATAGAATCGATCATATTTTTATTAAAAGGTTGAAAGGATTTTTCAATCAAGCTATATGAAAAACTAAAATATGTATTCAGGTAATAATTGGATCGTTCATGGAAGCTTTGTGCCACCTTCCCTTGTAATTCCAGGGTTGACAGTCGATTATTATGAGCAATTTGCGTAGCTTGGTCCAATGAATCGAGCTGGCTTTTATATGCCTTAATATACGTATCGGCCTCCCGGGTGGGTACAAAATCGTATGCCACATTGTATTTCTCCATATGATGGGATAGAGAATCCCTCAAAAATTCTTCAACCTCAAATTCTGTAAGTATGCGTGCCAAACCTACAATCCCCTCGTAGGGATCTTCCTTGGGATATTTTGAGATCATTTTTCTTAAGTAGGCGCTATCCTTATCAGTTAATGCCATTATTAATAAATGGTATTCGGCCTCTAAATAGTTTTCATCATACTCTAATAAGCGTGAAAAAATGGGGATACTTTCCCTTGATGAACGATTTTCAAGAAAATTGCAATGAAATAGAAGATCGCCATACAAATACAACCCATCTACATGATCCCCGAAAGTTTCCAAATTTTCTTTCGCTTTCCGAATGGCTTGTTGGACTTTGCCGGATGTCGATAAATTCCAGGCCTCAACATAATTTTGGAATATTGGAGGCAAACTACTTTTGTACTTATTCAACATTCTTTTTATGTACCGCTCAGAGGCAGGACCACCTCTATCCGGGTCATAGAAACCAATATTATTAGCCCAACGGAACCAGGCAAGTGCAAAAGTGGAATCTTTTTCTGTGGCCGCTTTGTAAAAATTATGAGCCAGTTCCCACTTACCCTTTCTACGAGCTTGTTCGGCTTTTAGAAAGTCGTTCAACGCATCGTAGTCTTGTGTGCTTTGCAAGGCATAGCTATTAAAATCGACCTCTTTGTTCTCAAAGATTTGGGACACCAACTTTTGTAAAAAAGTATCGACATAAACGAACAATGAATCTTTGGAAATTGCGGATTCCTCAATGCTGGCAATCTCATTTCCATTTTTATCCTTTATACTCCCGAGTAATTTCAGAGATTCCCCCATTTGAACCACGGTGCCTGTGATCATATAATTGAGGTTTTGCTTCTCCCAACTCGGTTCTAGGATCGCCTGCGCGTGCTGCCTGTCGTTTCGCTCAAAAATTCCTGCGCTGATCTGAGGATCTACAGAGACCATCCCTTCGATCCCATTTATCTTATTGCTTAGTACATCCATGAGGCCTTCACCTAAATAGGCCATTTCCGGACTCCCTTTGACCTCAAAAGGCAATACGGCTACTTTAGTAAACTTAGATTCGATATTATCTGCACTTTCTGAATTAGAGGCGCCGTTCCACCATGCGATCAGACCCACAACTATAATGATCGGAACCAACCAGGCAAAGACTGGGATTGAGCGCTCACTGGCGGTTTTTTTTAGTTTTCCTTCGATCTTACCCTCCTCTGGGACAGCTAAGTTCTGACCGGTCAAGGCAAATACTTCCATTGGCCTGTCCAAACTCTTAAACTCAAATTCACCAAGGGAAACAAATGTAAATTCACTGTGATTTTTAATGTCATTCTTTATCCGTTCCGAAAAAAGAATGGAATTTGGGATGCCCAGGGATTCAATTCGAGACGCTTCATTGACACTGTTGCCAAAAACGTTGTCATCCTCAAAGACTACGTCCCCGCTGTGCAACCCCATTCGAACCGGAACATTAGGTTCAGTTAAAAACTCTTGTTGAAGTTTTACAGCACAATTAGTGGCTTCAACCGAACTTTGGAAAAGTACGAGTACCCCGTCTCCATAAAACTGAATTATTTCACCGGAATGGAGAGGAACATGTTTGTGAAGTGAATTGCGAAATTTTTGAAGGATCTCCCTAGCCCTGTCCTCGTCTTCCTGCATCATAGCGGTGTACCCTGCAATATCGGCAAAGAGTATGGATGCTAGTTTTCGCATCTTGTTAGAATTGAGCGACTTAAGTCGCAGGTTTTGAGGGGAGTCTGCTAATAAATATAAGAAAATAAAGGGTATCTTCTTAGCTAGGGAGAATTTTGGCTATGAATACTGAAACCGAAATATCTGAAGCTTTCACTGCACAAATGACATTCCAGACTTGATCACAAATATTTATAGATTTAAATCCCTATTTTAAATCTTATTTACTAACCATTATATTTGATACTTTTATTAATGATCCGTCCCTATATCCTTGCTGAAACCAATTGGAAAGAAGTCAAAGATCAAAACTACGAGATAGCAATCCTCCCCTGGGGTGCCACCGAAGCCCATAATTACCATTTACCCTACGGCACCGATAATATAGAAGGTACGTCCATTGCCGCAGAGTCCGCCCGGATCGCATGGGAAAAAGGGGCTAAAGTTATCGTGCTCCCAACTATCCCTTTTGGGGTAAATACCGGACAGCGGGATATCTATCTGGATATCAACATGAACCCGAGTACGCAGTTCGCCGTACTTAAAGATATTCTCGAAGTTTTAAATCATCAGGGAATTAAAAAGTTCATGCTCCTCAATAGCCATGGCGGTAATAACTGGAAATCTATTATCCGCGAATTAGGCGGCGTATTTCCCGATATGTTTCTATGTGTTACCAACTGGCCCGGATCCGTAGATAGGTCGGCTTATTTTGAAAACAGTGGAGATCATGCCGAGGAGATGGAGACGAGTTTGATCCTGCACCTGGCGCCACAATGGGTATTACCAAAATCGGAATGGGGTGATGGATCTGAGAAAAAGAATACAATCAAAGCCTTCAATGAAGGATGGGCCTGGACAGAGCGACCCTGGTCAAAGATCAGTAAAGATACTGGCGTGGGCAATCCTACGAAAGCTACCGCCGAAAAAGGAGAAAAGTTTTTCGAAGCTGTTTGTATCAAAATGGGGCAGCTCATCTCAGATATTGCGAAAGCAGATGTTAAGGATCTCTATCAATAGAACACTGGATTATGACCATTCAAGAATTAGTGACCGCTTGGTTTGAGCTATGGACTACAGGTAATTTCGAAGAATTACCATTGGCTGAAAATTTTACGCATACTAGTCCGTATGGTATTGTTAATGGCAGAGAAAACTATATGAACCTGGCTCGGACCAATAAAGAGGCATTCACCGGCAATACTTTTGATATTCACGAAACCCTATTTGATGGAAATCGGGGATGTATTCGGTATACTATGAAGTCTCCAACAGGTACCCTGGAAGTTAGCGAATGGATCCATGAATCAAATGGTATGATCTCAAAAATTATAGCCTATTACAACTTACAGGAAGAACGAGCCGCAGGTCGTGGAATCCAGATAGATAACTAAAAAAATAAGGAATGCATTCTTTTCCATTGGGGGGAGGAATGGCTGTGGAAAATACGTATCAGTTGTATTTCCGGCAGGATCCGGAGAGATCCGGTCTGCTCAATTACCGACTTTACTTAACTGCCGAAACTTATCATTATCACGATGACTGCAAGGCAGACACACTTGACAAGAAGAAGGATATCGACCGCTAATTTCGATGGTTGAGCGGGGCTGGAATTGTAAGATAATCTATATCTCATGTTCATCTTTTCTTACATATTCAACGACAAAGTTCTGCAATTTATTATTGAAAGTCAACACTTTAGTAATAATAAACCCAAAGGAATCAAGCTTTTATAGTCCCAATCGAGTAAAAAATCAATACATTTATAAGGCTATGAAAACGAGGATCCTACCGCTTTTTTTTGTCTTCTTTCTCACATTATCCTGTTCTACGGATGACGTTTCTACCAGGGAAGATGAAACTTTACAGATCCTTCATGATATTGCAGTAGTAACAAGCTCTGATACAGCTATTTATGAATATAACATACTAAGAGCAAATGACATTGTCAATAGTACGGATCTAACAGCCACTTATGGGCTATCGCCTCTCTTTTCCTATCTAAATTCAACGGCAAACAAGCTTACTTTTTATACCGCGGCAAGCAATAGTTTTGACATTTTCGAAAAAGAAATTGGAAATTCCAATGTTCGCGCCT
>JAHHLF010000214.1 GCA_018679315.1 Bacteroidia bacterium
ATAACTAAAGACGCCAACTGCATTATGAGAACGATCCAATTCCGTCAAGCCATTGCCGAAGCCATGTCTGAAGAGATGCGCAAAGATGAGAGCATCTATTTAATGGGCGAGGAAGTAGCCGAATACAATGGAGCCTATAAAGCCTCTAAAGGCATGCTCGATGAATTTGGCCCGGAACGGGTGGTAGATACCCCTATCTCCGAGCTGGGATTTGCCGGGATCGGTGTAGGATCGGCCATGATAGGGAACAGGCCTATCATTGAGTTTATGACGTTTAATTTCGCCCTGGTTGGTATTGATCAGATCATAAACAATGCGGCTAAAATACGGCAAATGTCGGGCGGGCAATTCAATATCCCGATCGTCTTCAGAGGACCAACGGGTTCTGCAGGGCAGCTGGCCGCAACCCACTCACAGGCTTTCGAGAGCTGGTTTGCTAATTGTCCCGGACTCAAAGTCGTGGTTCCTTCTAATCCCTATGATGCCAAAGGCTTGCTGAAATCTGCCATTCGCGACGACGATCCGGTGATCTTTATGGAATCGGAGCAGATGTATGGCGATAAAGGGGAAGTGCCTGAGGAAGAATATACACTGCCAATAGGCGTAGCCGATATAAAAAGACAAGGTAACGACGTTACCGTCGTTTCTTTTGGCAAGATCCTAAAAGAGGCTTTTAAAGCGGCAGATACGTTAGAAGAAGAGGGCATCGATTGTGAGATCATCGATATCCGAACGGTACGTCCTTTAGATTATGAGACCGTCTTTGAATCGGTTAAAAAAACAAACAGATTAGTGATCCTGGAAGAGGCCTGGCCTTTTGGCAATGTGGCTACAGAGATCACCTATCAGGTACAGGACAAGGTCTTTGATCATCTGGATGCACCGATCATTAAGATCAACACCGCAGATACCCCGGCACCTTTCTCCCCGGTCCTTTTACAAGAGTGGTTGCCCAACTCTGAAGACGTTATAAAGGCCGTTAAAAAAGTGTTATATCAGTAACAGCTTCCGAAATCGATACCTACCTTCGTTTACGAACTGGGGGACAAATCCCTCATAAACCACATTATTCGGACTAACTTTACCTAACCCCAAACGAAAGACCTTTACGGCACTTTACGATCCGGATATGAGAAAGATCTTTTTCCTCCTTGCTTTCCTGTTTTCCTTATTTATCTGGTCCCAGACCAAGGTAAGCGGTATTGTCTTAGACGACAACCAGGATCCGGTGGCCTTTGCCAATGTGTTTTTTAAGAATACGACCGAGGGTACCATCACTAATGAAGATGGGCGCTTCTACCTGGAGTCTAGAGAAACCCACCCTGTACTCGTAGTTTCCTTTATCGGCTATCAAAAGGTGGAAATAGAGTTGGATACGAAAGTCACCTATGACATGGAGATCATGCTTAGCCAGGGGGAGCAATTAGATGAGGTTGTCGTTTATGTCGGGAAACAACCCAAGAAAAATAACCCGGCTATCGATATCCTGAAAAAAATATGGGCCCGGAAAAAATTTAACGGCCTTAAAATCTATAAACAGTATCAGTACGATAAGTATGAGAAGATACAGTTCGACCTGAATTCCATAGACAGTGCCTTGATGAAAAGCAAGATGTTCAAAGGAATGGAATTTGTCTTCCAGGATCTCGATACGTCCCGCATTACCGGAAAGACATACTTACCTATTTTCCTGAATGAAACATCGTCTAAGGTCTATGGCAGTAACGAGTTGGATCTGGAGAAGGAAGATGTGCTGGGGAATAAAAATTCCGGTTTTAATCAGAACCAGGCTATCATTGGTTTTGTGGAAGATCTCTATGCAGATTATGACATCTATAACAACTATCTAAAATTCTTTGACAAGAGTTTTACGAGTCCGCTTTCCACCACCGGGGTGGATGTGTATAATTATGTGCTTTCAGACAGTGCTTACATCGACAATAAATACTGCTATCACATCATCTACTACCCCCGTCGCAAGAGCGAACTCACCTTTAAGGGCGATTTCTGGGTGAATGACAGTACATACGCGGTAAAAAAGATCAACCTGGAAGTCACCAAAAGTGCTAACATCAACTGGGTAAAGGACATTTATATAGAGCAGGAGTTTGATGTTGTCAATGACTCTGTTTTCCTGCTTAAACGGGATTATATGCTTAGCGATTTCAGCCTGACCAAGAAAGAGGAATCCAAAGGGGTATATGGCAAACGCACCACGGTCTATGGGAATCACGATTTCACCATTCCGCGAACGGAGGAATTCTACAAAACCAAAACAGACCCTTATAGTCCGGCTGTCTTTAACCGTGAAGATGCGTTTTGGGAATCTAACAGGCTGGAGGGTCTGAACGAAGATGAACAGGGTATTTATGCCCTTATCGACACACTAGTGACTGTGCCCAAGTTCCGCACCTATTACAACCTGGTCAGTATCCTGGGATCAGGCTATGTGGAGATCGATAAGTGGAACCTGGACATCGGGGATATCTATAGTGTCTTTGGCTACAACGAGGCAGAAGGCGCGCGTATCCGGGGCGGGGCACGCACCTATTTTGGCCAGAATGACCTCTGGCGACTTCAGGGCTATATGGCCTATGGCTTTAATGACAAAAAGTTTAAGCACGGCTTCTCGGCCAAGTTTTTATTGGATCGCAAAAGCAGGCTTACCCTTTTGGGAGGGAATAGGAGAGATATAGAACAGCTGGGCCTCACCCTGAATTCCACCACCGATGTCCTGGGCAGGAGTGTGGCTTCCGGATCGGTACTTACAGTGGGGGCTAATGACAGGCTGTCTAACATTAACCTGAGTACACTGGCCCTGGAGGTAGAGCCTGTGACGAACTTTAAGATGCGGTTTGGGGGAACCTATAAAACCTTGCGCTCTGCCTTGCCAGAAGCCTTTAACCTGGATTATATTGATCCGGGATCGCCTACGGGGATCTCATCGGAAATACAGCAATTCGAGCTTCAGACCAGCCTGATCTACACCCCGGGCAAGCGCACTATTGGCTATGGTGTAGAGCCGCGCATCATCAATGACACTTATAGTACCTTACTCTTAAATTACACAGCAGGCCTGGATGAATTCCTCGATAGTGATTTTAATTACCAAAAATTGCAATTCTCCTATACGCAGCCATGGCAATTAGGGGGCTTTGGTCGCCTGTGGACAACCGTGGAACTGGGCAAGATCTTTGGGGAAGTACCTTTGGGACTCCTGAATGTGATCCCCGGAAACCAGACCTTATTTACGATCTATACCACCTTCCCAAACCTGAATTTCTACGAATTTGTGACCGATGAATATGCAGCCCTCCACCTGGAACATAATTTTAATGGAAGGATATTTTCCCGACTGCCTTTATTGCGAAAACTCAACCTCAGGGAGATCGTTGGTTTACGCGGGGCATGGGGAAATCTCTCCGATGAAAACATCGCGTTAAGCGCCCCGGCCAATATTCCCTTAATAGCCCCTACCGATAAGATCTATTGGGAGTATTCTGTTGGCGTGGGGAACATTTTTAAGATCTTCCGGCTCGACTTAAACTGGCGGGGCAACTACCTGGACAACCCCGATGCGAGTAAATTCAGGGTTACCGGGACCTTTGGCTTTCATTTTTAAGACTCAATTTTTATGGGTAAATCGACTTGAACTCTCCTTTTAATTTCGAATGCGTTTTACTACTTTTGCAGCCGTTTTAATACTATAAATAACTAATCAATATGGATTTAATCGTACAGTTTCTACCTGCATTTGGCGTTTTGGCCTTGCTGTTTGTTTTATTAAAAAATATTTGGGTCTCAAAACAAGAAGTAGGTAATGACAAGATGGCAAAAATTGCAAAACATATTGCGGATGGTGCCATGTCTTTCCTAAAGGCCGAATATAAGATATTGGCAATTTTTGTTGCTGCCGTTGCAATCCTCCTTTATTTCAAAGGAACAAGTGAAGAGGGATCTAATGGCATGGTAGCGATATCTTTTATCGTAGGAGCCATCTGTTCTGCATTAGCAGGTTTTATAGGGATGCGCGTTGCTACCAAGGCCAATGTCAGAACTACCCAAGCTGCAAGAAATTCTTTAGGTAAAGCGCTGGAAGTTGCCTTTGCCGGTGGTTCGGTAATGGGTTTAGGAGTTGTAGGATTAGGAGTTTTAGGATTGAGTGGATTGTTTATAATCTACCAGGGTATTTGGCCAGGAGCCGATAACTTATCTATGGTATTGAATGTTCTTTCCGGATTTTCATTAGGAGCTTCATCTATTGCACTGTTTGCACGTGTCGGAGGAGGAATTTATACAAAAGCTGCAGATGTCGGAGCCGACCTTGTTGGAAAAGTGGAAGCCGGAATTCCTGAAGACCATCCATTGAATCCCGCGACCATTGCAGATAACGTTGGAGATAATGTTGGGGACGTTGCCGGAATGGGAGCCGACCTTTTTGAATCCTATGTAGGTTCTATCATAGGAACAATGGTGTTAGGAGCCTATATCTTTACCCCGGATTTTGAGGGACTAGGAGCCGTGTATTTGCCCTTGGTACTTGCAGCTGTTGGAATTGTAATGTCTATCATCGGAACGTTTTTTGTAAGAGTAAAAGATGGAGGCTCGCCTCATAAGGCACTGAATATTGGTGAATTCGGATCTGCTTTTTTAATGGTTGTAGCATCTTATTTCATCATCAACGCAATGATCCCGGAAACTGTTGAAGGCTTACCTTTTGGCGCATGGGGAGTTTTCATGGCAACAATTGCAGGTTTGTTGGCTGGTTTGGGAGTTGGAAAAATTACAGAATATTACACAGGAACGGGAACTAAGCCTGTCAGCGCTATTGTAAGGCAATCAGAAACAGGTGCTGCAACCAACATTATATCTGGTTTAGGTGTCGGGATGATGTCTACTGCGGTCCCCATTCTTTTGATCGCCATAGCCATATTGGTTTCGCATCATTTTGCAGGTTTATATGGTATTGCCATAGCGGCAGTGGGGATGCTTGCCAATACAGGGATCCAGTTGGCGGTTGATGCATACGGGCCTATTTCTGACAATGCCGGAGGTATTGCTGAAATGGCTGAGCTCCCAAGTGAAGTTAGGGAGCGTACAGATAAACTGGATGCCGTTGGGAATACGACAGCAGCCATTGGAAAAGGATTTGCTATTGCTTCTGCAGCCTTAACGGCATTAGCCTTATTTTCTGCCTTTATGAAAGTGGCGAATGTTACCTCAATAGACGTTTCACGGCCCGATATCATGGCTGGTTTGTTGGTAGGGGGTATGTTACCTTTTGTATTCTCAGCCTTATCTATGAATGCAGTTGGGCGTGCCGCCATGGCGATGATCGAAGAAGTTCGTCGTCAATTTAAAGATATTCCTCAACTGCATGCAGCTTTGGAAGTCATGCGGAAATACGATTCTGATATGTCTAAAGCTTCTGCAGATGATAGAAAAATATTTGACGAAGCTGATGGATATGCAGAATATGAAAAATGTGTGGAAATCTCAACCAAGGCTTCGATTAAAGAAATGGTGCTGCCAGGTTTGTTGGCATTAGCCGTTCCTGTTGCTATTGGATTTATTGGAGGAGCTGAAATGTTAGGAGGCCTTTTGGCCGGAGTTACTACAGCAGGTGTCTTAATGGCGATCTTCCAGTCGAATGCTGGAGGTGCATGGGATAATGCCAAAAAAATGATAGAAGCTGATGGCCGTAAAGGAACAGATGCTCACAAAGCAGCTGTTGTTGGAGATACGGTTGGAGATCCGTTCAAAGACACATCCGGACCTTCTCTTAATATCTTATTGAAATTGATGTCAGTTGTTGCCCTTGTGATCGCACCTAGTATTGCAATGTCTTCGGAAGATGCAAACGTATATGCAGGCGAAACTATGAAGAAGGAAACAAAGAAGGAGATCAGTGTACAGATGGAAAAAGGGGATGATGGTACAGCTACTGCGACTATTACAACCACGACTATGGAAGACGGGAAAGAGAACACCTCAGAGAAAGTGATCAAAGGCACTGAGGAAGAAGTGATGGCAGAAGTAGAAAAGCTTCAGAAAGGTGCTGAAGACATGGCTATGTTGCACGAAGGACACGATGCTAAGAAAGAGGTTGAGGTGAAGATGGAAGCCAATGAAGATGGCACTGTTACTGCCACCGTTACCACAACTACGATAAAGGATGGTAAAAAAGAGGTTACTGATAAAGTGATCGAGGGTACAGAAGAAGAAGTTAAGAAACAGATCGAAGAGATGAACAAAGCTGAAGGCATGGATGTCAAGGCCAAGATCGTCAAGAAAATAGAAAAGGTAGTCGAGGAAAAGCAATAGATCCCGATCATAATATATAAAAGCCTCAAACACTGTTTGGGGCTTTTTTTATGAGATATGATGATGTCTAAAACAGGCCGTGGATCTCCCCATCGATCTTTGTGATGACTTCACCCAAATGTTCCGGATCATCCACGAAGTTGAGGTTGTCTACATTGATGACGAGTAGTTTTCCTTTTTCATAGCCCTGTACCCAGGCTTCGTAACGTTCGTTAAGTCGACTTAAATAATCAATAGAAATAGAATTCTCATAATCCCTGCCACGCGTGTGGATCTGGTTGACCAGGTTTGGGATCGTACTACGAAGGTAGATCAACAAGTCCGGTGGCATCA
>JAHHLF010000173.1 GCA_018679315.1 Bacteroidia bacterium
GATCAGGATTGTGATGGTGCAGATCTATTGACCTGGTATGCCGATACCGATGGAGATACTTATGGAGATCCAGCAGTTTCAACGACCAGTAATACTAAGCCTTCAGGATATGTAGCTGATAATACCGATTGTGATGATAGTGATGCTTCGATCCATCCGGGAGCTACAGAAACTCCGGATGATGGAATCGATCAGGATTGTGATGGTGCAGATCTATTGACCTGGTATGCCGATACCGATGGTGATACTTATGGAGATCCAGCAGTTACAACGACCAGCAATACTCAGCCTACGGGATATGTAGCCGATAACACCGATTGTGATGATAGTGATGCTGCGATCAATCCGGGAGCTACAGAGATTCCTGACAATGATATCGATGAGAATTGTGACGGAGTTATTGAGTATACTATAGTGGAAGATACCGAGGCTATATATGAGATTGGTGACCCTAAGGAGGTAGATGATTATGCAGGTGACGATGTTATGGCTACGGCTTCTGATTTTGATGGAGAAATTACTTCTGCCATCATCATAAGTGGAAGCCTTCCAGCCGGTGTAAGCATTGATATTGATGGAACAATTTTTATAAGTGATCCTGCTCAACTTATTGCCGGCACCTATAATGTTACTGTTGAAACCACAGATGAAAATGGAGGGATTTCAAATAATGAGATAGATTTAGTGATTCTGGAAGATTCAGATCTTGATGATGACGGCCTTTCAAACACCGAAGAAGAGCAATTAGGAACAGATCCTAACGATCCCGATACTGATGATGACGGTCTTACCGACGGGGAAGAGGTATTGAATCTGGACGATCCTTTGACCGAGGCAATTCCTGAGGCAATGAGTGATCCATTAAATGAATGTGACCCATACCAGACAGGTGATAACTGTGATCCAGACAACGATGGTTTAACCAACTACGAAGAGTCTTTAGAGGGAACAGATCCTAATGATCCAGATACAGATAATGATGGACTTTATGATGGTGAGGAAACCAAAGGGATCGATAATCCGGAGACCGAAATTGTGGCGGAAGGTTACAGCGATCCATTAGACCCTTGTGATCCAAACCGGGTTACTTCAGATTGTTTCAAAGAAGGTCCTGAGATAATACAGAAGCTTTCGCCAAACGGTGATGGAATACATGATTATTTCGAAGTAAAAGGACTTGAAGTTTTTGAAGAAAATACCCTGGAAATATATAACAGATGGGGTGTTCTTGTCTACGAGGCGAAAGATTACGGTGATAACAGCAAATTATTCCGTGGAATTTCTGAAGGTAGATTAACGGTGAGACAAGGGGAAGAACTCCCTACCGGAACTTATTTCTATGTACTTAAGTACAAGGATGGAAACTGGAAATCTAAATCAGGTCATTTATATCTAAACAGATAAAAAACACAGATGAAAAAGTACTTTATCATATTTATATTACTAGTTACAGGGATTGGGCATGCACAACAGGATGCCCAATACACCCAGTATATGTACAACACCTCCCTTTTTAACCCGGCTTATGTAGGTTCTGAAGATTTTTTAAAGATCTCCGGAGTTTACAGATCCCAATGGGTGGGACTGGATGGTGCTCCAGAAACGATGTCTTTAAGTCTAAACGACAGGATTGGTAAGAATGTCGGGATAGGTGGTTCGGTGATTTCAGATAAGATCGGGCCCAGTAGTGAAACCATTTTGAATGCAGATTTTTCTTATACCCTCGATTTTGAAAAGACGTCACTGGCATTTGGATTAAAAGCAAGCGCTAATATTCTAAATGTGGATTTCAGTCAGTTAACAGGTTCAGATGATGATGTTTCTTTTCAAAGTAATATAGACAATCGCTTTACCCCTAATGTGGGTGCAGGTGTTTATTATTATAGCGATAATTATTATGTAGGATTATCTGTTCCACAGCTTCTTGAAACCAATCATTATGAAAGAAACGAAAGAGAAGAGACTTATCTGGCGAAAGAACGTTTTCATACTTATTTTATGGGAGGATATGTTTTTGATCTAAGTAGAGAGCTAAAACTTAAACCGGCTTATTTATTAAAAGTGACCGATGGGGCTCCGCTTCAACTTGATCTTTCAGCTAATTTTTTATTCCTGGATAAGTTCACTCTGGGAGCTTCTTATCGTCTGAATTCAGCGGTAAGTGCCCTGGCCGGACTTCAGGTTTTTGAAAGTGTTTTTGTAGGTTATTCTTATGATGCCGATACTACAGCTTTACGACAATATAATTCGGGTTCTCATGAGATCGTTTTAAAATTCGATATCGTTAATACGCTGAATAAATACATGTCACCGCGATTCTTTTAAGAATAAACCAATAACTGAAAATAAAAAACCCCTTAATTCAAGGGGTTTTTTATTTTTATGAGCTGCCATGTCTAATCTTTCATTTTGCCTGACTGTAGGTTGAAAGAACCGAAAATCCTGTAAGGTTAAGGTTTAAATGAGACGAAGAACAAGCCTCATTATTTCGGGCTTTTTAAATAAATATTATGTCTGTAAAATTTTCTATCCTGGAGCTTGCAGTAGTAGGTCAGGATATTCCCCATACTCAGGTTTTTAAAAATAGTGTTGAACTGGCCAATGTTTCAGAGTCACTTGGTTATGAAAGATTCTGGCTGGCAGAACATCATAATATGGTAAGTATCGCCAGTTCGGCAACCACGGTTTTAATGAGCCATATTGCTTCTAAGACAAAATCAATTAGAATTGGGTCTGGAGGGATCATGTTGCCCAATCACTCTCCGTTGATCGTTGCCGAGCAGTTCGGGACTTTAGGTTCTTTATATCCAGGCAGGATAGACATGGGGCTGGGAAGAGCACCGGGAACAGACCAGGTCACGGCTCATGCCATAAGAAG
>JAHHLF010000091.1 GCA_018679315.1 Bacteroidia bacterium
GCTTTCTTGTCGATCATGCCATCATCCTGTGCCTGTATTGTCACAGTAAACAACAAAAAGAACATAGATAAGATCAACAAGGGGTATTTGTGTAATGGTTTCATACGTGTATTGTTTTTACGATATCAAGGTAAACAATTTTTGTGCCATCTTCTCGAGGCAACTAAAATTCTTTGCTCCCCTACTCCTTACTTCTGCGGATCGCCTTCTTTCATCTTCTTAAGCATGCTCCGGGCATTGTCGCCTACCCCGCCTTTTGGATCTAGTTCAATGGCTTTGTTGTAATATTCCGTTGCCTTCACAAGATCTCCGGCTTTCCAATAGGCTTCTGCCAGGCTATCCCAGGTGTTGGCCGAATCTGCAAACATCTGTGTATTCATAGTAAACACATAGATTGCTTCTTCCAGCTGATTGCCCTCCATTAGCCTGTATCCTGCTTTGTTGAATTCCCCCTCAAAATCAAAGAATTTATACCTGGGGTCGCTTACCAACCGCACAGCATCTGCTTCCAACTGGACCGTATTCCCGGACATGAACAAATTGGTCAGATGGTTCATCGGATTAATAATAAAGTCGTCGTCCTCAAATGCAAGGGCTGCATCCAGAACAGGATCTTCATTGTTGGTATACTGGGCAAAGGTCGACTCAACCGCCAAATGTGGGGCTGTCCAGGGTCCACCTTCCCATTGAGGCTTGTCTTGCCACCAGGCAAAAGACAAATAGGTCTTGATCCCTGTATTGGGAAGTTGCACTTCCCGGTTATCTCCATAGAAATTGATATTCTCTGAGCTGGGTTCCCCTACAAAAATAGCATTGGTATAATTGCTGAGCTCGTTGATCAGGTTTTGACAGGCAGAGAATGTACGTCTCCCGATGATCACAAATAGTTTTCCTGTTTGATTGATCTTCTCTGTTTCGATGATGCCTGTAACAACCGGCTTATTTTTATAATTGTTCCCTCCCCCATTGAGTCGGACATCGATCACCAATTTTTCCACCTCATTATTCTCAATAAAATCGAACACTTTGGCGTAGAAGGTGGGGATATCTTCTGAGGGATCGTCCTGTATCTGGCTTTGTCGCACATAAACCGTTTTCTGCTCCGGGAGATATTCGTAATAATAGATCTTATCCAGGTTCTTTAAATAGAGAGGGGTTTTTGAGGAGTCACGCACCTGCAACCAATCGTCCCCGGCTTTCATATAGCCATATTCCAGGGGCATAGCCATAAAATCACCAGCATTTATTAGGACTCGGAATTCTTTGCCCTCTTTTTCCAAGGTAAACTGTATTGATTTCTTCAGGGAATCGGTCACCCCCTGGGCATGCAGGAATTCCGGAGAAGTAGCATATAATACGCCATACGCTTTAAAGAATTGATCATTTTCAGAAGGCACAAGTGGATAGATGGCTTTCATAACGTCATTGATGGCCACGCCTTCAATAGCCACTACTTTGGCCCCAAGGGCATCGGGGTAATCTTTGTGAACTCCCTGGACATACATCCCATCGCTAAAATGATACATGGCTACAGGTAATTGCGTTAATTTAATTGGACTATCTCTAAACCCTATACGCGTATGTCCGTATTTAAAAGAGGCGATGATCCGGGTTAGACCGGCAAAGATTTCATGTTCAGCCATGTTGGGTATGGCCTTATGGAGTTCCTTGACAGAAGTATCAAATTCTTCAGCCGTAATTTTCTTAAGCAGGAAGGGATACTCCTGGTGTACTTTCTCTTGCAGGAATGTAAGATCGTCCTGCCATTCTTTAGTGGTGAATTGATTCTGGGCCTGGAGCAAAAAGTAGCCGGCAAGCATGAACATTCCCAGGATCACTTTTCTCAGTGAGCGGTTAAAACGTTTCATTTGAATGAATTTTGATTAATGAATAAAATGGTTGTTAGTAATCTGTAGTTACTAGTCTGCTAAAGTTACACTCCTCTATGTTAAAAAACCAGTGTTTCTGAGCGTCTATTTTGACCCTTGGGCTATACATTCTTCAGTAGATATATTCTGATATGTATCTTTACTATCTAAATTCGTCTGCATGCTCATTTGGGGAGCCTTTATAGTCATGATCATCCTGTTCCTTGCCTTGGACCTGGGCGTTTTCAATAAAAGGGATCATGTCATAAGCACACGAGAAGCTAGCAGGTGGACGGCTTTGTGGGTAACAGTAGCAATGAGTTTCAGCGGCGTAGTCCATTTGCTTTTTACCAATGGGATGATCGAAAACCCCACCGGACTCACACCGGATGGAGCCACAATCAAATACATCACCGGATACCTAATCGAGCTTTCGCTTAGCGTAGATAATGTATTTGTGATCGCCGTTATATTTTCGGCTTTTAGCATCCCCCCAAAATACCAGCACAGGGTTTTATTCTGGGGAATTCTTGGCGCCATCATTTGTCGGGCTGTGATGATCTTATTTGGCGTGGCTTTGATCAATAAAGTAGATTGGATCATTTATGTCTTTGGCGTTTTTCTATTATATACTGCCTATAAAATGCTGCGTTCGCTAGAAACGAAATTCAATCCGAGAAAATCCTTTGTTTTTAAGCAGATAAAGAAATACATCCCACTGACACATAGTATTCACGGTCGGGATTTTATCATAAAAAGGATGGGGATAACGGCAGCAACGCCACTCCTTGTCGCCTTAATAATTATTGAGCTTACAGATGTCATGTTTGCCCTCGATAGCATACCGGCCATACTCGCCATTACAGCCGACCCCTTTCTTGTTTTTAGTTCCAACATCATGGCAATACTGGGCTTGCGATCTATGTATTTCCTGGTGTCCCGAATGCTGGCCAAATTCAGGTTTATCAACTATAGCCTCGCAGTTATCCTCGGATTCGTAGGCTTTAAAATGCTAACCAGCCATTATATTGCTATTCCGGAATGGGCCTCACTTACGCTGATCATAGCGGCGCTTATGGGTGGGATATCCATTTCTATCCTTATCCCTGATGAATATAATTTATAGGAATTAGCTGGACCGCTTTGCGTCTCCGATGTAGGCAATGATCTTGTTTTCCAAGTCCTGGCACATCCTGTGCTGGATACGGAATTGCTCTTCTGGTTGCAAGTCGCCTTGCGTGCGCTCACTTAAATTCTTAAGAAGTGTCTGATTGTTAGCCTTAATACCATCCAATTCCTGGGATAGGGTTTCCCTACGCTCAAACATGGCAGGCGTTCTGGGTTCACAGGCATAAGATCTTAAAAGGCGGTGCAGGCCTACCAGGTTTCGGTGATCCTGCTCTACCTTCCGGATGAGCGCGCCATGGCCGGAGCGCCTATCGGGCAATCTTTTCCGAGTAGTTTCCATAGCTGAATTATTAAGGGTTATTTAGGGAACCGAGGCAAAAACCTGCCTACAATAAAAGTACGAAATCTCTTTATGACTTGGATTCCCTAGTTCCATTTTTGATATGACTTTAACATCTTCCCTTGCAAAAACAAAAAAGCCTGGGATATCCCGGGCTATTAATTTTTGGGAAAGACAAGGCCTGGCTTGGATAAAAAAGAAAACTTAAACCTACGGTATTTAGAAGGCATGTAAGTCATCCAATTCTTGCAGAAACCTTTCCTGAGGCAAGTATTGTGCTTCTAATTCTTTGGCAAAAGGAACAGGTGTAGGTAAACTGCCTACTCTCCTGACAGGAGCATCCAGGTATTCAAAGCCTTGCTCCATGATGAGCGCAGAAATGTCGCTTCCTACACCACCAAACAGGGTATCCTCATGAAGAATGATCACTTTTCCTGTTCGTTTAAGGCTATCCAGGATCATATCTGTATCCAGGGGTTGCAGACTGCGCAAGTCTATCAGGTCTGCGCTAATATCTGGTCGCTTCTCCAAGGCTTCTAATGCCCAATGCACGCCCGCCCCGTAGGTGATAATGCTAATATCTTCTCCTTCTTTGAGTCGACTTGCCTTTCCTAATGGCATGGTATAATAGTCTGTTGGTACATCCTGGTAGACACTTCTATAGAGCGCTTTGTGCTCAAAAAAGAGGACAGGATTCGGATCATTGATACTTGTGGCCAATAAGCCTTTGGCATCATACGGAAAGGCCGGATAGACCACTTTTAAACCCGGCGTCTTTGTAAACCAAGCTTCATTTGTTTGTGAATGGAAAGGTCCAGCCCCTACTCCTGCCCCGCAGGGCATGCGGATCACTACATCTGCTTTTTGCGCCCATCGGTAGTGCACTTTGGCCAGGTAGTTCACGATCGGGTTAAAGCCGGTACTGACAAAATCTGCAAATTGCATTTCCATTACTGTCTTCATGTTCTGGATAGACAACCCCATGGCTGCTGAAACAATAGCCGATTCACAAATAGGTGTATTCCGCACCCTGGCTGTACCAAATTGTTCGGCAAATCCCTCCGTGATCTTGAAAACACCGCCATATTCTGCAATATCCTGTCCCAGGATCACCAAATTGTCATGGGCTTCCATACTCTGTCTTAAGCCCTGGGAGATGGCATCTACTAATCGGATATTTTCGGTCTCGTCATTGGGCGCTGTTTCTTGATACTCAAAAGGATGATAGACATCATTTAATTCTGTATCCTTATCAACAGTAACAGCTTCCTCATTATAGGCCATTTGTAATTCGTGTTCGATCTCTTGCTGCAGCTTCTCACGGATCTTTTCTCTTTTCCCTTTTTTTAGGATGCCTTCTTTTTTCAGGTATTTTTCAAAGTTGGCGATCGGATCTTTTTGTGCCCAGCTGTCCATTAATTCCCGAGGGACATATTTAGTGCCACTCGCTTCTTCATGACCCCGCATCCTGAAAGTTTTGAATTCGATCAGGACAGGGCGCGGCTTTTTACGCATGCTTTTGCTGAGCTTATTAATCAGGCTGAATACTTCAATAATATTGTTGCCATCAACGATATGAGATTCCATCCCATAGCCTATGCCTTTGTCGGCCAGGTGTTCGCAACGGAATTGCTCGTTTACGGGCGTGGAAAGCCCGTAGCCATTATTCTCAATACAAAATAACACAGGCAGGTCCCATACGGCGGCTACATTTAGGGCTTCGTGAAAATCCCCTTCACTGGTGGCGCCTTCCCCTGTAAAAACGGCTGTTACTTTCTTGCGTTCCTTTAGGGTGTCGGCTAAGGCTATGCCATCGGCTACGCCCAGTTGCGGACCTAAATGGGAGATCATGCCCACGATCTTGTATTCCGGGGCACCAAAGTGGAAACTACGGTCACGGCCCTTGGTAAACCCTCTGGCTTTCCCTTGCCACTGAGAGAAGAGTCGGACCAAGGGTACTTCCCGTGTTGTAAACACGCCTAAATTTCGGTGCATAGGCAGGATAAATTCATCTGGGTCCAGTGCCATGGTCACACCAACAGAGATGGCCTCTTGCCCTATTCCACTAAACCATTTGGAGATCTTGCCTTGCCGAAGGAGCACCAGCATCTTTTCTTCGATCAATCGAGGTTTCAACATGGCTTTATACAACTTCAGTGTGAGTTTTTTGCTTAAAGCGTTTGCGGGATATTTGATCATAGTTTAGCTGGCCTTCTCTTCCTTACGGAATATAAAAGTAAGTATTTTGAAACGATATGAAAGTCCCTGCCTTTAGAGTGTAACAGGCATAATTTTGTACCTTTGAGAGACTAAAATCAGGAAATATGAGTGCAATACCCAGCGTAGATCTACGCGATTTTGTTTCGGGTGAACCCGAACGGAAAGCAAAATTTGTCAGGGAGTTAGGGGCGGCTTTTGAATCGATCGGATTTGTAGCCTTAAGCGGACATTTTCTTTCGGATCAATTGGTAAAAGACCTGTATGAACAAATCAAACAATTCTTTGCCTTGCCACAAGATGTCAAGGACTCATATGAAATAGAGGGGATTGGCGGACAGCGAGGCTATACTTCTTTTGGTAAAGAGCACGC
Source organism: Bacteroidia bacterium (assembly GCA_018679315.1). Taxonomy (GTDB): domain Bacteria; phylum Bacteroidota; class Bacteroidia; order Flavobacteriales; family Flavobacteriaceae; genus HDS-28. Next base: position 5,927 of record JAHHLF010000091.1, read on the forward strand.
CAAAGGTAGAAAAGAAGGCGATTTGAAAGAGTTTTGGCATTTTGGTCAGTATGTAGAAAATAACCCCACTTTAGAAGAAGAATATCCGGATAATGTGACGGTTTCTGAATTGCCCGACTTTAATAAGGTAGGGAAGGAAACCTATAAAATGCTTGAGAAAACAGCTCAGTACGTCTTGCGTGCCCTTGCACTACACCTGGGATTGGAAGAAACCTTTTTTGATGAATATATCTATAATGGAAATTCAATCCTGCGGCCTATCCACTACCCTCCTATTACCCAGGAACCTGAGAAGGCGGTAAGAGCTGCGGCCCATGGCGATATAAACCTTATTACATTATTAATGGGCGCGCACGGGAAAGGACTTCAGGTGCAAAACCATAAAGGCGAATGGGTAGATGCTATTGCAAGACCAGACCAATTGATGATCAATGTAGGAGATATGTTATCGCGGCTGGCGAATAATTCCTTAAAATCTACCATCCACCGAGTGGTGAACCCACCCCGTGAACTATGGGGTACATCGAGGTATTCCATTCCTTTCTTTATGCATCCCATTAGCGATATGCCCTTGAATTGCCTGGAAAATTGCATTGATGATGCGCATCCAAAGTTGTACGAGGACATTACAGCTGGGGAATTCCTTCATGAGCGACTCATTGATCTGGGCCTAATTAAAAAGTAAAAATGGATCTGCAAGACCAGCTAAAAAACCTATTTCCAGATCACGAACCAGAACCGGAGAAGATCGCCCCTAAAAAAGATATACAGCTCTGGATGCAGGAAGCTCCTTTGCTGTGCAAATACGAAAAAAGGAAGGGAAAGCCCATTACATTGATCGAAGGCTATACGGGCGCTGACCGGGATTTTAAGACCCTTACTAAGCACTTAAAATCTAAATTTAGTACCGGGGGCACTTATAAAAACGATGTAATACTGATCCAGGGCGATTTCAGGGATAAGATCATGCAAACCCTACAAGGCCTTGGCTTTACTACCAAAAGGGTTGGCGGCTAAGTATTTGTCCGGTGGACGTTGGCAAGTGTTAATAAAGGTTGCGTCAATTTCTGTTAATTTTTTTTTGATTTCTACGAGTAAATAGTACTTTTAGTCGTCATAACCTAAACTGCTACCTAAATGGGTTCCCAATTGCACATAACAAACGGGGATAGTTTTACTGAGAGGTTAAAGTCTTTAGACATACCTGGTGATATTATTACGTGGCGTGAAATGCTGTGTGAAGGTAAAACCGAATCCAATGTGGGTAGTGAATCATTCTGGAAAACCCGTTTTGAATTTCTCAATAAGAATTACAAGGTCACTAAAACCTGGTTCGTAGAGAAAACTCTTAAAGAATACCGTTCCCTCTGTAATCACAAACAACAAGATCAAATCATCTTATGGTTTGAGTACGATCTGTTTTGTCAGATCAATATGCTGGCTGTGATCAGCTGGCTTAAGTCGTATCGCAGACATGCGGAGATATCCCTGGTATGCAGTGGCGATGAGGATGAGTCTGACCGCTTATACGGTTTAAATGAATTGTCTGATGAGCAATTGCATCGTTTATATGAGAATCGCGTTGCACTGACACAGGATGATATTGAATATGCCGACTATGTTTGGCAGCTTTACTGCAGTGATAACCCGATCCGATTAGAGCACTTGTCGGATTTTGAGAATTATCAGTTCGACTATCTCTCTGATGCGATAAAAGCCCATTTGCAGCGTTTCCCTTCAATAAAGAATGGTCTCAACGCCATAGAAAATAAGATACTTGCACTCTCAGAGGAAGAGAAGCCGGCATCCAAAAAGGAATTGCTTGGCAAGGTCATAAAAAATCAAGGCGTGTATGGCTTCGGCGATACTCAGTACGAACGGATGATCGGGAGATTAAAGCCTTTGTACACCTCATTTAATCCTGTAAAGCTTTCCAAAAAAGGGAAACAGATCCTGGAAGAAAAGGCAAATTTCTACTCCCAATTACGAGACAATGATGCCTATCTCGGCGGGGCTTTGATGTATAACTACCTCTATAATACGGAGTCTGACCGTATCCTCAAATTATAACATGCCATTAGGAGCTTCTGAACTTATCTTAAATGCCGATGGTAGCATTTATCACCTCAATCTATTGCCTGAAGATATTGCCCAAACTATTTTCCTAGTAGGGGACCAAAACCGTGTTTCCCGCGTTTCAGACCGTTTTGACCGGATCGACATTAAAAAGGAAAGAAGGGAATTCATCACACATACCGGATATATCGGGGATCAACGATTAAGTGTGATCTCTACAGGTATTGGTACCGATAATATAGATATCGTAATCAATGAATTGGACGCCTTGGCTAATATCGATTTCCGAACCCGGGAGCCAAAAACTGAACATACAGCATTAAACCTGGTGCGCCTCGGTACATCTGGTTCTATTCAGGAAGACATTAAGGTCGATGCCATTCTTGGCAGCAACTACGCGATAGGATTCGACAATGTCATCCACTACTACAAGAGCGAGCACGTCCAGGAAACCGAGATACAAAACGCTTTTGCAAGCTATGCCAATTGGCCGGTCGAACAATCACATCCCTACGTGGTGAAAGGAAGTGAGAAGATGAAGTTGCTTTTTGCCGATCCGGAACTGATCTATGGGTTTACGGGCACAAATGTAGGCTTCTATGGGCCGCAAGGCCGAAAATTGCGGATCGACTTAAAAGAACAGAACCTCAGTGAGAAGCTGTCAAACTTTGAGTACCAAGGAATGCGAATAACCAATCTTGAGATGGAAACATCAGCAATCTATGCGCTATCGGCGCTCCTAGGGCATCATGGATATTCTATCAATTGTATTTTGGCAGGCCGCAGACAAGGCCAATTTTCCCCGGATCCGGCTGCTTCTGTTGATAATTTGATCGACTTCGCCATAAGAAAAATCAGGACGGCATGGAACGGGTAAAGATCGTTGGCGTCCCTGAACATTTTAACCTGCCATGGCATTTTGCCATTGAAGAAGGGGCTTTTCAAGCCCGGGGTATTGAACTGGTTTGGGAAGATATCCCAGAGGGTACAGGACGCATGTGTCGAATGCTCAAGGATAAGGAAGCAGATATTGCCATTGTGCTAACCGAAGGTATTTGTAAAGCTATTTACGACGGTGTGCCGGCAAAGATCCTACAAAAATACATTGGGAGTCCCCTACTCTGGGGCATTCATGTAGGCTTTGAGGCACCCTACCAATCTATAGACGATCTAATAGGTACGAAAGCCGCCATTAGCAGATATGGCAGTGGAAGCCATTTGATGGCCTATGTGCATGCAAAACAAATGGGCTGGAATACAGAAGCACTTTCCTTTGAGCTTATTGGAACCCTGCAAGGCGCGGTAGATGCCCTTACTAATGGCACAGCCGATTATTTTATGTGGGAGCATTTTACGACAAAACCACTGGTAAACCAGAAAATATTCAGGCGGATCGAGGATTGTACTACGCCCTGGCCGTGTTTTGTAATCACTGCATCCCAGGATTTCATCGATAAGAAGGAAGGTCTTATTCCTCATATTTTAGAGGTGATAAATACCTATACGGCAGAATTTAGACAGATCCCAAGTATCGATCGCACGTTCAGCAATCGCTATGATCTGACTATTGATGACATTCATAAGTGGCTGAGCATTACCGAATGGAGTCAATCACAAATAGAATCGCAAGTAATTGATACAATAATAGATACGCTATCTGACTTAAAGTTAATTAGCGATAAAAATGAACTGCATACCCTCTTATGGCAACCATCGGATTAGCAAGATTTTATCTGTTCATAAGCAGGTTAACAACTTGTAAAATTTTCGTTGAATCGACAACGCTCATAGTCCTACCTTTATAAAAACTCGCTTATGTTGCGTAGATCTGAAGCCCTGCTGCAAAGCAGGCCTGATGTTCCATCAGCTGCGTTGAATCCGGAAATGACTGCGGAAGAACGCTTCCAAAACACCACTCTCCGACCTATTTTACAAACACAGAACAACCTTTTACTGGCCGTCTTCAGGCACTACATCGGCAAGCATAAAAATGCGTATTTCGCCTTGGGATCTGAAGCGAGGGAGGGCTATATCGAGAATGCCATCCAAAAGGATATCAAATTCAGGAATGCGCTAAAAGGCATGATCATCGGTCAGTTTACCCTGGAAGAATACGAAGGGTATAAACAACATAGCTCTGCACTGAACAAACGTATGATGCAGATGGTGATAAACAGAATAAAGGACCAGATGCAACTCTTTGAAGCGCCTGTTTTACTTCAATAAGGACTGTCCGTTGAGATCTGTAGTCAGTATCTCACTCATCATATCAAAATAGGGTCGGATTGCTTTAAAAGACTTGTTCACTTCGTCCATAAAGCCAGCTGCATTTACCTCGCTGTCCTTAAAATTCCTCACAAAAATGAATTGCTTCTTTCGGATCAGATCTATATTGGGGTCTTCCTTACTAAAGCCTTTAGGGGCAGTCTTCACCCCTTCTCCAACGAGATCACCCCATACCGATTTGAATTTTTTATTATTGATCACCTTCCTGAAAGGAGCCGCATCTATTTCAAATTCTTTACGGATGCGGTAAATATCTTCCTTGTTAGGCTCCCAGAAACCAGCAGCTATAAAAGACTCACCCGGACGGATACGCAGGTAATAGCCGCCTCTTAAATGGGCTCCCGCCCGGGAGAAAGAGCCTGCAAAATGAGGTTGGTACGGGGTTTTATCTTTTGAAAACCGTACATCGCGATAGATACGGAACATTTTGAGCTTTTCAATATCATCGTGTTCTTTCATCTTCTCCAGCAAATCAGTGTAGAATGCTTTTGCTTCGGATTCTACTTCCTTGAATTCCTTTTTATGCTCTGCAAACCATTCCCGGTTGTTATTTTTCTTTAAGCGGGATAGGAAGCCCAGCACCTTCTTGGATAATGTGTTAGCTGACATTATGTTGACTTTTGGATGAAACTTAAAGGTAGGAATTTTGTGTTATTCTACCGGGGCCTGTGCCTTCAAACTCTCGAAGAGTGCTTCGTGGAACTCACTAAAAGCATTTAGATCATTATGGCCTCCCCCGGCGATCCTGAAAAACGTTTTCGATGAGACAGGTATGGCATCAAATAATTTGCGGCCAGAGCTAATGGGGATCACTTTGTCTTCATCCCCATGCAGAATGCTTATTGGCGCGCGTAGCTTTTGTAAATATTGGTAGGAAGTGAGGTTGTAACGCAACAGTTTGGAGATAGGCAGAATAGGGAAACGTTTTTTGGCAATCGCTTCCAGACTATAAAAAGGAGACTCTAATATCACTTGCCTCGGACTATGCTTAGAAGCAAGATAGGAGGCTAATCCTGAGCCAATAGATCTGCCGTACAGGATAATATCGTTCTCGGGATACATCGTTTTAGTGTGCTCATAAAACCGATCGGCATCTTCCAGTAAAGCCTCCTGGCTTAATTTCCCGGTACTTTTCCCGTAGGTTCTGTAATCCATTACGATCACATCATAACCTTGTGAGGGAAATATAGACACTACCTCACCCCATCGGGAGAGGTCTCCGGCATTCCCGTGAAAATACAGGATCACTCCTTTGGGATTCATCACCTTGAAATGCAACGCATTTAAACGTGCCAGGTCTGGGGTCTCCAGATTGAATTCCTCGAAGGAATGTTCAAATGAATAGGTATATGATTCCGGTAATTTTGTGGGAAGAAAGATGAGTCGTTCCTGGAACATATACAAAAGGATTCCTGCAAATATAAGCGCCCCGGCCCCCAGAACAAGAAAGTGCCTGATCTTACGCATTCACCTGTTTGGATTTGGCTTCTTTGGGATAACTGGTTCCTTCCAGATCTACTGCTTTAGGTTTGGAGTTGATGATCTCACTCAGCATCTGGTGATAGGCTTCAAAATTGTTCAAATCCTTATGCCCGCCACCAATCACCGTATGTAATGTAGTAAGGCCTGGCTTGATCTTAGATAGCTTCACACTGGTTTTATAAGGGATCAAGGCGTCGTCTGTGCCGTGAATAATATGAATAGGGCATTGTACATAGCGCATCCACTTATAGGTAGGCATGGGAAATTTGATGAGCAGGGATAGCGGCATAAAAGGAATGAACTTCTTAGCTACTTTGCTCAGCGAATAATATGGAGCATCCAGAATGAGCATTCGGGGATTGTTCATGGAGGCCAGCTTAGCTGCAAAGCCCGACCCTAGGGAGCGACCGTATAAAATGATATATTTTTCTGCCACATTTTCCTTGATCTTGTCATAGATCATTTGCATATCGCGTTTTATGGCTTTTTGAGATCGCCTACCGGTGCTTTTTCCAAATCCTCGATAGTCTACCATGATCACATCATATCCATGGCGGGTGAAGTCGACAGCAAATTTGCCCCATCCTTTAATGCTCCGTGAATTCCCTTTCAGGTAAAAAACGACACCTTTTGGATTGGAGGTTTTAAAGCGGAGACCATTAATATTCGCGCCATCACGGGTTTCAATATTATATTCTTCGAATTCCTGGTGTTCGTAATAAAACTGGAAGTCTTCCGGCAATTTTTCAGGCCTGAATAGAAAAAAGTCCTGAACCACATACAATGCAATGCTGATAACAAGATATATGGCGACAATAATCAGTAAAGTTGTTAGCCATCCCGGCATAGTTGCGGTCTTTATGCTGAAGTTACAATTTATTTATAAGATACTTCACGTAGCACTAATCCTGAAGCAGGCGCTACCGTTGTGATCGCTAACTCCTTTTCTCCTCTTAAGGCTTTTATTAAATCTGTCTCGTGCAATTCACCCCTACCTAACATGACAAGAGCGCCTACCATCATCCTTACCTGGTAGCGTAAAAAGCCATTAGATCTAACGATATAGGCGTGGCTGTTCCCTGGCATATGTGGTGCAGTCTGATAGGTATTGATCTCAATTTTACTCAGCTGAACGGTCCGTTCAAAGGAGGCCTTGCCCCCAGGTCGGCTACAGAAAGACTCAAAAGTATGTGTCCCCTCAAAAAGTGGTGCCGCCTCCCGCATTCTACCAATGTCTATGGGATCATGAAAATAGCCAATAAAGGGTGCAGCATACGGATGAAATCCCGGTTCATTGCTAAAGTAATAGTGGTATTCTTTCCATACAACATCCTGGATGACATTGAATTCCTGGTCTACCTCCTGAATGGTCAATACACGTATATCCGGGGGTAAATTTCGATTTACTTCCGTCCTGAATGTTTCCTCGTCCATGGGCAGCGCCTCCCTGAGATAAAGACTGACAGGCAGGGCTTCTGCAGAAACTTTGGCGTCTGTTCTGCCGGATGCCAGGACTTTTACCGGCATTCCGGGAAGTACATATTTCAGTGTCTTTTTTACCATGCCTTCCACGGTTTGCTGCCCGGGCTGGTGCTGCCATCCCCGGAATCTAAATCCCAGAAATTGTATATGTAATATGTATTGGTAGTTTGGTTTCATAGGCGTTGCAAGGAGCAGTTTTGTATTTGCAAAAACAAAATTTTGTACTTTAAAAGCACTAATTAACCAATAAAATACACAAAAGATGGAGAATTCTTCAACCAAACCCAATGTGTGGTTTTGGATTATCAGTATTGTGGGTTTGATATGGAATGGCATGGGTGCCATGAACTATCTCGCCCAAAGAACTATGAGCGATGAGACAAAAGCCGCTTATACACCTGAACAATTGGCCATTGTTGAAGCGACGCCAGCCTGGGTAACCTCCGCATTTGCACTCGCTGTCTGGGGAGGTGTACTGGGATGTATTGCTTTATTGCTTCGTAAGAAATGGGCAAAACCGGTTCTCCTGGTCTCCTTGATCGGGATTTTGGGCCAGATGTTTTACGGCTGGTTTATGACAAATTCTGTTGAAGTATTTGGTACTGTACTGGGCATAGTTATACCTGTACTTGTAATTATCATTGGAATTGGCTTATATTTATTCGCAAAATCAGGGATCCGTAAAGGATGGCTTACTTGATTTGATTATAACTAACCATTTATAACATAGGAAAGCACCGATTCAGGCACGGTGTTTTCCTTTTTTTAATCAAACCTATGAGCAATACAACCTCTAAGAGAATACAAATTATTGATGCACTGAGGGGATTTGCGCTTGCTGGAATTGTCCTGGTGCATATGGTAGAAAACTATCTGGGCGGACCTGCAGATGAAGCTGTGATGGAAGGCATACATGCCGGTACACTGGATTATGTAGTTGATGGTATCATCCAAATAATTTTCAGAGGTAAATTCTTTGCCCTCTTTTCTTTCCTTTTCGGGCTTTCCTTTTTTATACAAATGGATAGCGGTGCCAAGCGCGAAAAAAGATACGCTTTGCGCTTCCTGTGGCGGGTGTTGCTATTATTGATCATTGGACTTGCGCACCATTTTATATATCGTGGAGATATTTTAAGCATTTACGCCATACTCGGAATTTTACTCATCCCCTTTTACAGGCTATCAACCCGAACCTTACTTATTTTGGTCGGACTCATATTTCTTGGTCTGGGCCGCTTTGTTGTCTTTGCCTTGAATCCAGACGGACTCCTTTTTTTTGAAGAAATGCTGATGCCCGATAGTCCGGCAACAAAAGCCTATCTCGAGTTGCTCAGAACGGGAAGTTTTTGGGAAGTCGGCCTTGATAATAGTACAAATGGCCAACTTATGAAGATGGAGTTTCAGTTTGGTGTCTTTAACCGGGGCTACCTGACTTTTGCCTTCTTTTTGTTGGGCCTCCTGGTAGGCAGGTTTAGATTGTTACATGAGTACGAAACACATCTCAACAAACTTTCCAATATGTTTTGGGCTGGCGGCATAGGCCTGGTAGTGGCATTGGGAATCACCATAGCTGGCTTTTCACAAATGGGCCAGGAATTCAGCCTTGAAAGTTGGTGGGCAATGATAGGTCTCACCGGGATGGATCTGGCCAATGTAGCCCTTACGATCTTGATCCTGGCTTTCTTTGTTTGGTTATTCGCAAAAAGTAAGTGGGAAAAGCGCTTATTGCTTTTTGCTCCCTATGGCCGTATGGCGCTAACCAATTATATTCTGCAAAGTGTGATCGGAGCAGTGATCTTTTACGGCTGGGGATTGGGCTATCTCGGTTCAATTCCGAATAGCTATACTTTTTTAATGGGCTTCCTTCTCATAGCTTTACAAATGTGGATTAGTCAATTGTGGTTGAAAAAATGCTATTACGGACCGCTGGAATGGCTTTGGCGCAGTGCGACACATGGCAAATGGTATCCGCTTCTGAAAAAGGACTAATACCCTATATTTCAGGCTCTCATAAATCGCCACTTCTCATTTTAAAAGAGTGCCGAAGACCTGTATAAATAGTCTCCGTATGAGATCTATAAGTAATTCTTGTCGGTTTGAATTATAGCCGACTAATATAACTGCCGTATAAATCCTTGATCTGATAGCCCTGGCTAAAGCGTTGCTTGCTTAATTTCTTATGGGCTACCAGCCCCCAAAGTAGAAATTCAGACAAAAAGTACCTGTCTTCTTCATCCATATCCGGTGTATGTGTCCTGATAATCTCCTTTAAGGGTACTATGGCGTCTATACGCTCTTTATACTCTTCGTCGGTCAGATCGTCCAGCAATTCAAAACCTTCCCCTTCAAAGAACCAGTGGATGAGCTCATCATAAGGCCCTTCTGCTTCTTTGTGTTCCAGTTTTTTTATGGGTGGAAAATACGAAGGGAACAGCGTGGATATGGCTTCTTCAATGAGGTGTAAAGCCACAGTATCTGCGCCTTCTTGTTCCCCTTCATAAACGAGCTCTATTTTACCAGTTATGGAAGGGATCACACCGGTAAAATCACTGAGTCGCACGCTGGTCGTTTTATCGCCCGTGGCTAAGGAACGCCTTTCAGCCGTACTCAATAAATTTTCAAAGCCTGTAATGCTGGTTCTCGCACTCACACCGCTTTTACGATCCACATATTCACTATCTCTCGCTTCGAAGCTGATCTGCTCAAGCAGATCCCGCGCCAATTCCGGAACATAGATCGCTTCCGTTTGCCGTACGTCTAGCTGTGCCTCTTGATCTGTGATCTTTTTGGCAATACCAACAGACTCGGGATAGTGTGTAAGGATCTGCGATCCAATCCTGTCCTTGAGAGGGGTTACAATACTTCCTCTATTGGTGTAGTCTTCGGGATTGGCCGTGAAAACAAACTGAACATCCAATGGGAGTCTCAATTTAAACCCACGGATCTGGATATCGCCTTCCTGAAGAATATTAAAAAGAGAAACCTGGATACGCGCCTGGAGATCCGGCAGTTCATTGATGACAAAAATACATCGGTTGGCCCTCGGGATCATCCCAAAATGAATTACCCTGTCGTCTGCATATGACAATTTCAGATTAGCAGCCTTGATCGGATCCACATCACCAATCAGGTCAGCTACGGTCACATCAGGTGTTGCCAGTTTCTCATAGAATCGATCATCTCTGTGTATCCATTCTATTGGTGTCTTATCTCCTTCTTCTTTAATCCGCTCGCGGGCAAATCGCGAAATGGGTTTTAGCGGATCGTCATTGATCTCAGATCCGGCTATGATGGGAATATACTCATCCAACAAGCCAACCATAAGCCTGGCGATCCTGGTTTTAGCCTGGCCCCTCAATCCCAATAAATTAATATTATGACGAGAGAGAATGGCTCGTTCCACATCAGGGATCACACTGTTCTCATAGCCCCAGATACCTTCAAAAACGGCAACCCCATTTGTTATGGCTGTTCGTAAATTACCGCGCAATTCATCTTTGATGCTTTTAGACTCATATCCGGCTTTTTTTAGATCGCCGAGGGTTTTTATATTTTTTGGATTCATCCTTTTAATCGTTTGCGTCTGTTTTGTTCATAATCTTCAAATATCATCTCGCCCAAATTTTTAATGCCGGTAAAAAAGGCCTTCCCCTTATTGGCCTGCGTAAAATGTCTGACAAACTGTTGTAAATAGGGATCTTGAGCGATCATAAATGTGGTAATGGGGATGTGTAATTTTCGTGCTTGCCGGGCCATATTGTAGCACTTCTCTACGATAAAATCATCGAGTCCTACACTGTTTTTATAATAGTGTCCGTCTGGCATCCGCAGGCAACTGGGTTTCCCATCCGTGATCATAAAGATCTGTTTGTTGGTATTTCTTTTTCTCCTCAATATATCCATTGCCAATTGCAGACCGGCTACCGTATTGGTGTGATACGGCCCTACTTTCAAATAGGGTAACTCCTGTATGCTTATGGGCCAGGCATCATTGCCAAAAACCAGGATATCCAGGGTGTCTTTTGGGTATCGGGTTGTGATCAACTCTGCCAGGGCCATGGCCACTTTCTTTGCCGGAGTGATCCGATCTTCGCCATAAAGGATCATACTGTGGCTGATATCGATCATGAGCACCGTACTCATCTGAGCTTTAAAATACGTGTCTTCCACGACCAGGTCTTCTTCCGTAAAAGACCACTGGTCAATACCGTGATTAACCTGGGCGTTTTTTAAGCTCTCCGTCATGGAAATACTGTCAAGGCTATCCCCATAGCGATAGGACCTGAAATCACCTGTATGTTCATCCCCAAGACCAGATTTACCCGTCCTGTGATTTCCATAGCCACTGCGCTTAAGCTTGCCAAAAATTTGATCCAGGGCCCGCAGACGTAGTAATCTTTCCATTTTAGATGTCAGGGAAAGTCCCGGATCGCCTTCCTCTCCTTCACCATCGCCAACGCCACCGCCGTCTTTAATTTCTTCACGTAAGTAGCCTTTAGCTTTCAAGTCTTCAATAAAATCGTCTATTGTATAGGAGTCATCGGTGAGTTCATATTCCTTGTCGAGTTCACGCAGCCAATCAAGCGCTTCTTCAACATCTCCGCTGGTATGAGTAACCAATTCCTGGAAGATATCGAATAGCTTGTCAAAAGGCGAGAGATCCGGCGCCTTATACGAAGTGAATTTAAATCCTTTTCGAGTTTTCATAGACATCACATAAATGTACCTAATTTTATGGGCAGCTCCGGATATTTTACGAAATCTTAACGCTATTGTTCATGGCGCTTTTGCAAGAGTCGGCTCACATCTTCAAGCTTTTTGTCACGGTCCTGAAGCAGGATCAAATAATGAAATAGCAAGTCTGCAGCCTCATTCAAAAAGTCTTCTTCATTTCCATCCTTCGTTTCCAGGACTAATTCCACTGCCTCTTCCCCTACTTTCTGAGCTATTTTTTTTGTTCCGGACTTAAACAAAGTTGCCACATAGCTGTTCGTGGTATCAGCTGTGTTTTTCCGATCTGCGATAATAGATTCTAACTTCTCCAAAAAGGATAGTTCATGTGGGTCTCTTTCGCCAAAACAAGTCTCGGATCCGGTATGGCAAACCGGCCCGTGTGGTTTCACTTTTAGCAATACTGTATCCTGGTCACAATCTACCTGAATATCGACTACATCCAAAAAGTTACCACTTTCCTCCCCTTTGGTCCACAACCGGCCTTTTGAGCGGCTGTAAAATGTAACCCGTTTCTCCTTCAATGTCTTCTCCCAGGCAGCGGAGTTCATATAGC
>JAHHLF010000110.1 GCA_018679315.1 Bacteroidia bacterium
CCCGTATCTCATCCTGTCCGCGTTGAAAGCGCTGTGCCTGTGTCCCAAAGAAACCCGCACGTACCTGGTTCATTACAGTTCTTAAATCCAGACCGAGTAAATAGGCATTATCCTTAAGTTCTAAGCGTATTTCTTTAATACCTGCCGGATCGTTATCGGAAATATCCTTTAGCAGGCTGTTATCTTCAAGTGCCGACTTAAGTTCGCGTTTGGCCTCTTTTAATTCTGTGATGTTATTACCGAGCAGGGAGACAGAGACAGGGTCCCCTCCAAAATTACCACCCGAACCATAAATAAGGCTTTCCACCCCAAATACAGGACCTACCTTTTCCCGGAGTCGACTTGTGACCATATCGGAACGGATCGCATCGGGCCGTTCTTCGCCGGGTAAAAGATTGATCACCAGAGTAGCCGCCGAAGAACCCGGGCCTACAGTTTTGATCATATTTTCAAACAAGACCTTATCTGTCTCTTTCAGGTATTCTTCTGTAAGTTCCTCGTTGACCAATTTAGCCTTGGATTCGATCATGGTGATGATCGAATCTGTGAGAACCTCGTTCGTACCATTTGGCATCTGTAACTCGATCGCTACCCGGTCGCTTGCGATCCTGGGAAAGAAAGAAGTTCTAATGATCCCTCCGCCAATAGAGCCGAATGTGAGAATAAGTGCACCCAGAAAAACGGCAAAGGCCAGTATTTTATTTTCCAGCGCAAAGCGGATCGTTGGGCTGTATAGATTGTCACGCATCCATGCCATGAAGTTGTCTCCCCATTTGTTTATTTTTCGCAACTTCCCGAAAACTGCCGCTATTCCCTTTGCCTCTTTATCCTTTTTTGGTTGAAGTGCTTTTGATCTGGCCAGGTGGGCCGGTAGTATAATAAGGGCCTCAACCAGGGAAACGACTAGTGTCAGGATCACGATCACAGACACCTCCCCAAAGAAGTCACCTATCCGGCCATCGAGGAATAGGAATATTGAGAAAGCCAGCACGGTTGTAATAATTGCCGATACAATGGGTGGGATCACTTCCATTGTGCCATCAATTGCTGCCTGCGCCGGACTTTTACCCCGCTCATAATGCTGATAGATATTCTCTGCGATTACGATACCATCATCGACCAGAATACCGATCACAATGATCATCCCAAAGAGGGATAGGACATTGATCGTAACGTTAAACAAGGGCGCGAAAACGAACATCCCCAAAAATGCGATAGGAAGGCCAAAGGCCACCCAAAAAGCCAGTCGTGTATTTAGAAATAAGGATAGGAAGATCAGAACCAGGACCATCCCCATGATGGCATTTTCTGTAAGGAGTTCGGTTCGCTGGGTCAGCGTATTCGATTGGTCACTCACGACATTCAACTGAACATTGTTATAACGGAGATTAAAATCCTCAATGTAGGCCTTCACCTTTTCCGCAGAAGAGATGAGGTCTTCTGTATTTGTGCTGGTAATGGTTGTATTAACCGAGAGATTACCATTGAAAAATGAGGTATTGGGTGTTTCCGAAAAGCGATCCCTTACAATAGACACATCTTTTAGGCGTATAGTACGCCCGGAAGCGTCGGCTCGGATTATCAAATTACTGAGCTCCTCCCCGTAATACGATCGATTATTGGCGCGAATTAGATATTCCTCTGCATTCGTCTTTATATTTCCCCCTGTTACCAGGATATTGGCATTACCTACCGCCTGCGCCACTTCGTTAAAGGAAATATCAAAGGCAAGCAACCTATTCTCATCCAAAGCGATCTCGATCTCCTCTTCCGGATATCCGGATATATTGATCTGCGAGATCCCGTCAATAGCTCTTAAGTCATTTTCTATTTGCCGGCCAATTTGTTTTAAAGTTACGAGGGGTACATCCGTACCACTGACAGCAAAGCTGATCGTCTGTCGTACGGCCTCCAATTTTGAAACGACCAGGGGTTCCATTCCCGTAGGGAAGGTAGGCACCCTATCTACGGCATTTTTAACTTCCAGCAACATAAAATCGATATCCCGGCCTTTCTCGATCTCGACGTTTATGGAGCCACTGTTTTCACGGGAAGTAGACGTAACCCGATCTACCCCTTGTAAGCCCTTTAGATTATCTTCGATCTTCAAGACAATACCTTCTTCCACCTCCTGTGGCGAAGCCCCCGGGTAAGCAATGTTGATCAGGATATTCTTAGATTCTGAAAGTGGAAAAAAGGAAGATTTCAAAGACTTTGCTCCAAAAATCCCAAATATGAAAAAGGCGATGATAATGACATCAACAGCCACATGATATTTTATAAAATAGGCAATGACCTTTCGCATGGTTATTGGGTTTTGGAGGTATTCTCTTGATATATTTTAACTAACATACCCGCATAAGCCCCGACAACAGGTTTAGAAATAATCGTAAGTCCTTCTGGTACACCTTTGAGTACGACATTCTCGTCAGTGAAATACACCGGTGTTACATCGATCAGGTCGAGAATGGAATCCCTAACCACAAAGATCTTATCGTTTTCCAGGAGCAGACTGCGGTCTATTTGAAGTGCATTCGTTTCATCCCTGGCCATTAAATTGGCTTCCAGGTACATTCCTTCTTTAAGGTCCGGATGACTTACATCGATAAACGCCTTAACCGTCTGCGAAGCCTGTTCTACTTTGCTGTTGATCCTGCTGACGGTTCCGGTATAGGTTTGTGTTTTTTCGAGGTTGGTCAATTCAACCTGACGGCCTACTTGCAGAAGGTCGCTGAATTTCTTGCTTAGGGCCACTTCGAGCTCATAGCGATCTGTATTGATGAATTCCCCGAGCTTTTGACCTCCACGTACCAAGGTGCCTTCGGTTACCAGCGCCTCTGTTAGAACCCCATTATAAGGAGCCCTGATGGAGTATTTGGACAAACGCTGTTCCAGGTTCTTTACATTGTAATAGCTCGTCAGGATCCCACGACCGGTAATAAAGAATTTCTCCTGGTCAGAATCGAGAGTAGGTAATTTTGGGGTGGAATTTTCCAGATCGAAACTCTGGAGGTAAGCCGCCCATTTGGGATAGATATCCGGATAGTCGAGCCGAAGATCCGGCATAACAGAAGTTATCTGATTGTACAAATTACTTTTGGCCGACTGTACTGATGCTGCATATTCCGAAGAATTGATCCGTATGATGGCTTCCCCTTTTCGGTAGCGCTGCCCGGGCCTGAACAGTTTATTGGATGGCAGGAATACTCCCTGGACCTCTGCGAACAATTCCAATCGCTGTCGAGCTACAAGATTACCGTTGGCAGGCACCAGGATAGGCACCACCTTATTCCTAACCGTATCAACAAAAACCGTTTTGACAGCCTTTTCAATCTTAGCCCTGGGAGTGGATTTACTATCCGCAATCGCTTTAGCCCCAAAATAGGCCGCAATGATCAGCAATATTCCAAGTATAGCCAGTATTATTTTTCTCATATCACGTAAGTCGAGCAGTTTCTGAATGGATCAGATTGCCCTGAATTTTTTTTAATAATTCTATGAATTGACCAACTTCTTTTTCAGATAGGTCGGTTCGCATGCGCTGAATTAATTGTTGCGCTATCGGCTTTGCACGTTGCCACATAGCACTACCATCTTCTGTTAGTAAAATAAAGTTTACACGCTTGTCTTCCGGGCAACGCATGCGGCGTACATAGCCTTTGCGCTCTAAAGTAGAGACAAGTCGGGTCAGGGAGGATTTATCGCGAAAAGTTAATTCGGCCAGTTCATTCTGGTTCAGACCATCCCGCTCATATAGTTTCTTCAGAATGATCATCTGCTCCTTTGTAATGTCGAGGCCCGCCCTGGTGAATTCCTCCTGCAGGTGATAGCCCATGATCTTGGCTGTTTTCCCAAGCCAGGGACCTATGGAGTTATCAAAGTCTATATCTACTTTCTCTGTTTTCACCGGGCGAAGCTACTACATTTTTATTTAGTTGTATATGCAACTAAAGTTAATTAAATCCTAAAAAAGCCATAAAAAAAAGGAGCCGCTCTCGCGGCTCCTTCTCCCTTATAAACATATACATCAAAGTTTCATTCTTGTTTGAAAAGCTCAACTCACCTCTTTTCGAAGAACTTTCAAAGGTGGACTTCTCAATACTGTACGGCTGTTCAATAATCCAATCAGGAGAACTAAAAGAGTTATACCCGGCAATACCACTAAAAAGGGAACCCATGAAGGGACAAAAACAGTATCAAAGACAAATCGGGCCAAAAGAAAACTCCCCAAAAAGGAAAGTACGATCCCAATGCCGCTACCAAGAATTCCTAAATACAAATACTCTAGTGCTGTTATACGAAGCAGTTGTTGGCTCTTGGCACCCAGGGTGCGTAAAAGAACACTTTCCTTAATACGCTGGTATTTGCTTGTGCGCACGGAACCTATCAAGACAATGATGCCGGTAAAAATGCTAAAAAAGGCCATAAAATTGATGACCCAGGCAATTTTGTCCAATATATCCTCAATCACTGTTAGTACCTGTCGAAGATCAATGATGGATACCGTAGGAAACTGCTGTATCAAAGTTTGCTGTAGCTGTGCCGATGCCCTGACATCAGGTACATTGGTCGTTAGCACAAAAAACTGGGGGGCATCCTCTAACACCCCTGAAGGGAATAGTATTGAAAAGTTTATCTGCATGCGTGCCCAATCAACCGTTCGAATGTGCGCTACTACGGTTTGCAACAATACCCCCTGAACATTAAATATGATTTGATCACCAATCCCTACGCGGGCATCGCGCGCCACATTATCTGCCAGTGAAATAGGGATGATATTCGCCTGTGCGTTGGTTTGTGGCCACTCCCCATCGACTGTGGCCTCTGATGCTACCAACGAATCCCGGTAGGTTACCCTAAATTCATGGCTTAGGATCCATGAGTTGATGGAAGAAGCAGTGTCGGCAATAATCTCCCGAACTGTAGAATCCTTAATTTTTTGCATTCGCATGGTGATTATGGGAATATCGTCGAGAACTGGGAATCCTGCCTCGTCTATACTTTGAGAAGCAGCCTTGCGCTGTTCGCTTTGAACATCCAATAATACCAGGTTTGGCGCTTTTTCTGTACCCTCAATTGAAGCACGCGCCAGGAGAATATCCCTGGAAAAATACAGTGTACTTATCAAGAACGTACCCACACCAATGGTCAATATCAATACCGTGGTTTGATTGTTAGGTCGAAAAAGATTGAGCAGGCTTTGACGGGCCGTAAATCCCCAGGACCTTGGAAAATACCTTTTCACCAATCTCATGAATAGCATCGAAACGGCGCCTAAAATGGCGAATACCACCAATACACCAATAACAAAAAAGAGTGTGTACCGTAAATCTGCCAACAGCCAATAACAAAAAATAAAAATAAACGCCATAATGGCCATCCCAACCAATAGGCGTGCCTTCCGTGATTTTACTATTCCGTTTTCCTGTATCCGTAAGACCTGCAAGGGTGAAACATACCAGGTGCCAAGCAATGGGGTCAAAGCAAACAATACCGACATCAATATCCCCAGCAAAAGGCCAAGAAATATCGCATTCGGCGATAAGCTTATCGCTATGTCGAAAGGCAAAAGACCTTCCAATAGCAAAGGGAATGACAGTTGTAGTAACAGCCCAACGAGTACCCCGATCAATCCACCTACGAATCCCATGGTGGCTATTTGAATGAGATAAATCAAAAAGGTCTGCTTTCTGGTAGCCCCCAGGCATTTAAGAATGGCAACCGCTTGCAGCTTTTCCTTGATATAGATGTGTACAGAACTTGCAATACCTACACAACCCAACAATAAGGCGATAAAGGCCACGAGATTCAAAAATTTAGCAAAGTTATTATAACGTCGACCTATTCGCTGCCCTGTAGTATCATGGACGTCCAAATCGGCATTTTCAATATCCAACATGGGATCGACGACCCTGTCAAGTTCTTGCAGGTCCTGATCTTTCTCTGCCACAAAATAAAAATCATACCCTACCCGACTACCCGTTTGTATGAGTCCGGTTTCTTCGATAGACCTATAGGGAATCCATATTGGCGGTGCTATGGAAGCCCCAATACCCCCCGTTCCCGGAGCTGAAATCAAACTGCCCGTAATAGCGAAGGAGCTGTTTCCCAGCCTTATGGAATCTCCCACTTTCAAATCGTATTGCATTAAAAGGGTAGCATCGACAAGGGCCCCACCCGATTCTTGATATTGATCAGCTGCCAGGGCGGGTTCCGTCTGCAATTCGCCATAAAACGGATATGGCCCATCTATACCACGCACCGAAACCAACTTAGTCTTCCCGGTATTGGGAAATACTACCATAGATGCAAAAGTTGCCGCTTTGGCGTCAGCCCCCCCAAGGGAATCGATTATGGCCGATACCCTTTCATTGGGCAGTTGGTCACTGTCGATCAAAAAATCAGCACCCATCAATGCCTTGGATTGTATTGCGATATTCTCTTCCAGGTTTTCACTGAAGGATTGAATGGAAACCACGGCAGCTATACCCAAAATAATGGATGCCATAAAAAGCAAGAGCCGTGTACCACTGGCCTTGCTGTCACGTAACGCCATTTTGAACAGCCAATTAAATTTTGGTTTTGAAAAAGGATGAGCTGAGTAGATCACGATACGGCGACAGATTGATTGGAAACAATTTTTCCACCTTTAAGCCCAATGATACGTTGTGTTTTTTGAGCGAGTTCCTTATCGTGGGTAACAATGACCAATGTAGTATTGGCTTCTTTGTTCAAGTCAAAAAGCAATTGCACCACTTTATCACCGGTTTCCTGGTCCAAATTACCTGTCGGTTCATCGGCAAACAAGATGGACGGTTTGCCCGAATACGATCTGGCCAGTGCCACCCGCTGTTGTTCACCCCCAGACAACTGAGAGGGATAGTGGTGAAAACGGTCTTGCAGGCCAACTTTGTCCAAAAGATCCATCCCTATTTTAGCAGGCTCTTTTACTCCCCGTAATTCCAGAGGCACAATAACATTCTCCAGGGCTGTTAGTGTGGGCAGTAATTGAAAATTTTGAAATATAAATCCCACCTCTTTGTTGCGAAGTAATGCACGTTCATCTTCGTTCAATGTACCCAAATTGGTGCCGCAAAGCTCTATGGTGCCCTCACTAGGACTATCCAATCCGGCACAAAGGCCTAATAATGTGGTTTTGCCACTCCCTGACGGACCAACAATGGCAAACGTCTCGCCTGCCGTTACACTGAACGAAATAGCATCCAAAACCCTTAATTTTTTGGAACCGCTACTATAGATTTTACCAAGATGGTTTACCTTTAGAATCTCTGACATATGCCTGTGCTTCGCTTTGTTTTAAAATGAACAATTCATCAGTCGGGAAAATAGGTAATAGATTTTAAATTATAGGGTAAACACCGATGCAGAAGCTATTAAAGTTTCGTTATTTTTTTCTTTTGTTGTTCTTTTTCTCCTGTGGGGATTCCGGGAATAAGGAAACGAGTGTTCAAGATTCAAAGGGCACAGAAGTATCGCAAACAAATGCCGTTGAAAATGACACAAAGGTCATTTTGTTTTATGGCGACAGCCTTACTGCAGGCTATGGCATCAAACTAGAGGAAGCGTTCCCTGCCTTGATCCAGGAACGGTTAGACTCGTTGGGCCTAAATTATACGGTGATCAATTCAGGGGTGAGCGGTGAGACCTCTTCCGGAGGTCTCAACCGGCTAAATTGGGTCTTGAACCAAAAAGTGGATGTTTTTGTTCTGGAACTTGGAGCCAATGACGGATTGCGCGGAATACCCCTGAACAAGACGCAACAAAATTTACAGGCTATTATCGACCTGGTACTGGAAAAGAATGCCGATACCCGGATTATCTTGGCGGGTATGCAAATCCCACCAAACATGGGGCCTGAGTACACTGCAGAGTTTAGAAATATATTTCCCGAATTGGCCGAAAAGAATGAGATCCCCCTTATTCCATTTTTATTGGAAGGCGTAGCTGGCAATCCGGATTTAAATCTTGAAGACGGCATACACCCAACGGCCGAAGGGCATCAAATACTCCGTGAAAATGTTTGGAAGGTCCTAAAAGGAGGATTGCAATAACTATTTAACTACAATCTGGCGGGCAAAGGGAAGTCGTTTAGGCAGGATTCAAACCAAAATAATAATCCCATTCAAAAAAAAAGCAATTGTTCCTAACAAAAAAAGGAGCCGCGAGAGCGGCTCCTTTCACCCTACTAAACATGTACATCCTATTGGAAGTTTCCTTCTTCATCTAGTTTCACTCGAAGCATTTTATCGCCATTTTCCAGACGAATTTTGTACTTCTTGTTAACCCCCTTCTTATCATGGTAGGTAACCTTGTACTGATCCTCGGTGAGTGTCCAGCCGGGGAATCGTTCAGTAACTGCATCTCGTACAGCTTCCGGAAGCGCAACATCCTTGAACTTTTCAATAGTTCTCATGATCTTGCCGTCCTTATCATAGGCAACAACCATTTTTCCATCAGGAATAAAGAAGGAAACATGGTACATATCGTAATCATCCTGGTACAGGTCTGAATTCTTGATGTCAAAATTGGCCGCTTTTCGTCTTAGTGTCTGGACGGGAAGTGCCTCATTCGTGACACCCATTGTACTAACATACTTGTAGTTCACTGCTGTAAGAACTACTTCTTCTAATTGTTCGGTCTGCACGACTTGTGCAAACATTGGGGCGGTCACACCCAAAAAGAATAACCCAAT
>JAHHLF010000074.1 GCA_018679315.1 Bacteroidia bacterium
GTTCTGCAGCCCGAATGGCATGTGCCTGGCAATATCTGCAGCCAGTGGCATTGCTACTCACCCAGGCTATCATTCGCTTGAGAGCGGAAGTCACCCGACCCTCGTTAGCCATTACGGCCTTATTTAGGTTGATAAATGCCTTTGAGATAGCAGGCCTGTGCTGCATGGTTAATACTGAATTGGGACAAAATCCGAGTGTTTCATTAAAGAAGGCTGCCAGTTCTTTGGTTTCTTTATCATGGTTAGGATCAAGTGGGTTTACAAGTGGCATGGTAGGATCTATTTATTGTATTTTTAGCATTCACAAGAAACGAAAAAGAATGGGCAAAACAAATCATGTAACTACCCGATGGATGGGTAAAATGGCCTTTGAAAGCACAAACCCTTCCGGTAATAATTTACGAATAGATGCTGGTGAAGAAGACGGTGGTGAAGGTTCGGGTTATCGACCCAAAGCGCTTATGTTGAGTTCTATGGCAGGATGTACAGGCTTAGATGTGGCTTCCCTGATGAAGAAAATGAAATTGGATGTTGATGATTTTACCATTGAAATCGTTGCGGAACTCTCAGATGAACATCCGCAGATCTATGAAAAGGTGACTATGGAATATCATTTTCACGGCAGTAATCTAAATGAAAAGAAACTACAAAAAGCTATAGATCTCTCTTTCGATAAATACTGCGGTGTCTCTGAAATGTTTAAAAAGTTTGCAGATGTGCAAATTGCATCATTTTTTCACCATACGTCATAAGTAATATCAGTGAAGGGGAACTTCAGGGTATTCCCCTATAATTGAAAGCATGAAGAATAAAATGCGGTGGACACTTAAACC
This sequence comes from Bacteroidia bacterium, assembly GCA_018679315.1. Classification (GTDB taxonomy): domain Bacteria; phylum Bacteroidota; class Bacteroidia; order Flavobacteriales; family Flavobacteriaceae; genus HDS-28. The sequence goes on from JAHHLF010000074.1 coordinate 834, forward strand.
TAAACCAGATCCGGAAAAAGTTAAGCAACTGGCAACTGATATCCAGGTAGATACACTAATCGCCTCTTTATTGGTTCAGCGAGGTATATGTTCCTATGAGCAGGCTAAAATGTTCTTTAGACCCGAACTCTCGCAGTTACACGATCCATTTCTTATGAAAGATATGGATAAGGCAGTAAGCAGGATACAGCGCGCCATAGCTTCCAATGAAAATATACTTGTCTATGGGGATTATGATGTGGACGGAACAACGGCAGTAGCTTTAATGTCGTCTTATTTAAAAAGCAAATATCCCAATGTAGCAACCTATATCCCTGATAGATACAGTGAAGGATATGGTATTTCTTATACGGGGATCGATTATGCAGACGACAATGGAATAAGCCTCATCATTGCTCTGGACTGCGGAATTAAAGCTCTAGACAAGATCGCATACGCATCCAAAAAGAATATTGATTTTATTATCTGTGATCACCACAGGCCTGGTGAACAGTTGCCTTTGGCCCAGGCAGTGCTTGATCCGAAACGCGAAGATTGTTCTTATCCCTATGACGAATTATGCGGTTGCGGAGTAGGGTTTAAATTGATCCAGGGCTTGTCTCTCGTGAATGAGGAGGACCCCGAGGAAATTCTACCCTATTTAGATCTTGTGGCGACAGCTATCGCCGCAGATATCGTGCCTTTAACTGGGGAAAATCGAGTGCTTTGTGCACAAGGCTTGCGGATGATCAATTCGAACCCAAGACCCGGCATAAAGGCCATACTTAATAGTGCTAAAAAAAATGGAAAGATCAATGTTACAGATTTGGTATTTGTCATAGCGCCCCGGATCAATGCGGCCGGGCGTATGAAGCACGGCTTGTATGCTGTAAACCTGTTGCTGGAAAATGATTTTACCAAGGCAGAGGCCCTGGCGACGGAAATAAATTCCTTTAATGAAGAGCGAAAGGGCCTGGATAAGAAAACCACAGAGGAGGTACTTCAATACATTGTAGATGAAGGCGAAGAGGACAGAAAGACAACGGTAGCATTTAATGAATCCTGGCACAAAGGAATATTAGGTATTGTCGCTTCCAGGGTAATGGAAACGTATTATCGGCCTACACTAATATTTACACGTTCCGGGGATAAGCTGGCCGCTTCCGCGAGATCTGTAAAAGGGTTTGATGTATACAATGCCTTGTCTCAGTGTTCAGCCCATATTGAGCAGTTTGGCGGGCATAAATATGCCGCAGGCCTCACCATGTTGCCTGAGGAATTTGAGGGATTCAAAGCAAAATTTGAGGAAGTTGTCTCTGCGCAGATCGATCCTCAACTCTTGATCCCGGAGATCCCTGTAGATACCCAGATGACCATGGATATGATATCGCCTAGATTTTACAGGATCATTAAACAGTTTCAGCCATTTGGACCGGGAAATAGCGCCCCCTGTTTTATGGTAAGCGATCTGTATGATACCGGATATGCGCGTGGTGTGGGAGAAGATAATAAGCATCTAAAAATGACAGTCTACCAACCCGGATCAAATGCTATTAATGCGATTGGTTTTAATCTTGGAAGAAAAATAGAGCTCGTAAAACACAATTCCCCGTTTAGTGCTGTTTTTTCAGTAGAAGAGAATGAATGGAATGGACGTGTGGATCTACAACTAAAAGTAAAAGATATACGGGCAGACAATTAATACGATTTGAGCTGCATTTTTTCGCCATCGTATTCCCCATAGGTAAAGTGCTGAATCCAATCGCCGAGATTTATATATGTAGCCCTATCATTCAAATCAATTTCAAGTGGCAGGTGACGGTGTCCAAAGATGAAATAATCATAATGCGCTACTTTCAATTTCCCTTTTGCATATTGTACGAGCCATTCCTGATCGGGACCTTTGTAATTCAAATCTTCTTTCCCTGAGAGTATTTTATTTTTAACCGAAAAATAATGCCCCAGTCTCATACCGAGATCCGGATGAAGCAGGCGAAAAAACCATTGTGCCACTGGATTGGTGAACACCTTTTTCATTCGTTTAAACCCCTTGTCGCCAGGCCCCAATCCATCTCCATGACCAATAAGAAATAGCTTGTCGTTTAAGTTGAACTCCTTAGGCTCATGGAAGACATCTATATTAAGCTCTTCTTCAAAATATCCATTCATCCATAAGTCGTGGTTTCCCACGAAAAAGTAAACAGGAATGCCTTGATCAGTAAGATCAGCTAGCTTTCCAAGCGTACGTGTATACCCTTTTGGAACAACATGTTTGTATTCAATCCAAAAATCAAAAAGATCTCCTAAAAGGAAAATGGCTGCAGCATCCTCTTTAATAGCATCGAGCCATTGCACAAATTTCTTTTCCCGATCGGTACTTGCCTGCCTGCTGGGGGCACCAAGATGGTTATCACTTGAAAAGTAGATCTTCTTACCGGCGGGAATACTAATGGACGTCATAGATTGGAAATAAACTAGCCTCTGTTAGATCTAATTTTATTTGATTATTGATCATTATCGCTCGCATACCACTCGGCAAATGCAGTTTCAGTCTCTCTTAATTTCATAGAATATAACGTAACACCTTCGGGCAACCTGTTTATTATCCGGCCCGCAAAGTCATTCACCATATTCTCACAAGTAGGCTGGTAGTTTGCCAATATAACCTTATGACCTTGGTCTTCCAGGGTCTTGGCCAAATCGACATGAGGAGTGTTCTTATCAAAAACAGTGGCGTGATCAAAGGGATCAACCACTTCTTCTTTTACAATCTTTTTTAAATCTCCAAAATCTATGACCATACCATATTTTGTATGGCTGGAATCTGATATGGGCTGACCAATTACTGT
>JAHHLF010000201.1 GCA_018679315.1 Bacteroidia bacterium
GATATCGTTTTTGTGATCGATGCCTATCACGAAATGAAAGAACCAAAGCCCATGCTCAGTCATTTTCGGAATTCCCTGAAAGAGGGAGGGAAGATCCTGATCCTTGAAAAGCTAAAATCGGAAGTGCGTAATAAATCGAGAAAAGCACAGACGAATGCCCATAGTCTGGGTCCGGACATTGTCCGTAAAGAATTAGTAGCTGCTGGATTTAAGATCCTTGAGGAAGTGCGCGACCTCGGAGATTGGGAAAAAAATCCTGAAAAGCAGATCTGGTGCCTGGTCGCAGTTAATGAAGGAGACGGTCCTTGAAAATCCAAAAAATGAGAGTTAATATGTTGTTTAATGGAAATGTATATCCCAGGATCTCATCTAAGATAGTATTGGGATGCATAGTTCTTTTTGAGCTGATGTTGCTTTCATCAGTTTATTCACAACCCAATTTTCAGCGTCAAAGGGAACGGATGGTAATGATCCAGCTGAAAACCCGGGATATCTATCACAACGCTACTCTTGAAGCCATGGGGCAGGTTCCACGCCATAAATTTGTTCCTGAAGAAAGTCAGCCCTTTGCTTATTCAGACCATCCCCTTTCCATTGGTCATGGGCAAACTATCTCACAACCTTATATCGTGGCGTTTATGACGCAAGCTATCCGACCAAAAAAAGATCACAAAGTATTGGAAATAGGAACCGGTTCCGGCTATCAGGCTGCTGTATTGGCAGAAATTGTAGACTCGGTCTATACTATTGAAATAGTTGATGTGCTTGCCAGGGAGGCTAAGAATAGGTTAAAGAGTTTGCAATACAACAATGTGAAGGTTCGTAGTGGTGATGGCTATCATGGATGGCCGGAAGCAGCACCATTTGATGCTATTGTGGTTACAGCAGGGGCAGAGGAAATCCCGATGAAACTATTTGAACAGTTAAAGGAAGGCGGCAAGATGGTCATGCCCTTGGGTCCGCATGGAGGGATAAGACAGTTAATACGTATTACCAAAAAGAAAGGGGAGATCAAGATCGAGGAATTGATGCCTGTGCGCTTTGTGCCGTTTACCCGCGATAAGAATTAAAAACAAAAATCCCCTGCAGTTTGTACTACAGGGGTGGTCATTCTCGAGCGTTATACGGCAGTTGCAGTGAAATACCTAGTAAACGTAATGTCTTACTTCTGTCCATTTTATGCGTTTGCTTTCTTTAAAATTAGTGAAGTATGCAAAGCGTCTCGATTCTGTCGGTGATTGATTGCTGATGCGTTTCATGGTGTTCGTTTTTTGATTGTTTTATTTGCTGTTTGCACAACGTTTCTTACTTGACTACACTTATATAGACGGCATAAAAATCATTATGTTACAGTACTATGTATAAAATAGTACTGTTTTATACAAATTTTAACATAATCGAGATATTCGGGTAGGGGATAAGCCCTTTATCACACTGGCTTTGTTGCGTCTAACGAGGTAATTTGTTAAAATTATATAAAGTTATATGGGCGTAGGTTCTCCGAGGATGTCTTTTTACCGATTAATTGGATATAACTGCTTAAAAAATGAGCAAAATTCACTATTTTGTAGGGATACAAACTGCTAACTAATCCTTACAAAATATAGCTAATATGAAAGTTTACGACGATAAGCACATTAAAAACGTGGTATTTGTTGGGGCTCATAACAGCGGCAAGACCACGCTTGCCGAAACCATGTTATTTGAAGCCGGGCTCATCAACAGGAGAGGTACTGTTGAAAACAAGAATACCATCTCTGATTACCACGAGCTGGAACATGAAAGAGGAGCATCTGTATATGCGACGCCTTTGCATACCGAATGGCGCAATTATAAGATCAATATAATTGACACTCCGGGTTTAGACGACTTTGTCGGGGAGATCATCTCATCTATCCGGGTTGCCGATACGATCGTAACAGTCCTTAATGGGCAACACGGGGTGGAGATAGGCACAGAGATAATCTGGAACTATATTCATACGTATCACAAGCCCACACTCTTCGTTGTAAACCAAATAGACCATTCTGGAGCCAATTGGGAAGACAGCATAAAAAGTATCAAAGAGCTGGTAGGCAAGAATATGGTCCTTATCCAGTATCCGTTAAAAATTGATGGAGCCCAGTGCATCGTGGATGTTTTGAAAATGAAGTGCTATAAGTTCGGACCCGAAGGAGGGAAGCCTGAAAAATTGGAAATACCCGAAGATCAAAAAGTACTTGCAGAGGAATTGCACAACGAACTGGTTGAGAAAGCAGCAGAGAATGATGAGGAATTGATGGAATTGTTCTTTGAAAAAGGAACATTGAACGAAGACGAGATGCGTGCAGGTATTAAGGCGGGCATGCTAAACCATGATCTATATCCGGTCTTTTGCATGTCTGCATTACAGGATATGGGCAGTGGAAGACTAATGGGCTTTATAGACAATGTGGCGCCCGCTGCAGATGATCTTCCACCAGAGCAAACTGTGGAAGGAGAGATCCTCGAACGCAGTTCAGATGCCCCCACAGCCTTATTTATATTCAAAACCATATTTCAGCCAAGCTTAGGCCAGATCACTTTCTTTAAAGTAAAAGCAGGGACCGTGAAAGTGGGTGACCGACTCGAAAATTCCCGCACAGGCGATACTGAGGTCTTGCACCAGCTTTTCATAATGGATGGAAAGAAACGCGAACCGGTGTCCCAATTGGAGGTAGGGGATATAGGCGCTACACTTAAGTTAAAATCGACTGAAACCAATGACACTTTAAGGGAAGCAGGTTCTAATATCACAATCAAGCCTATTAAATACCCTGAGCCAAGAACCAGGAAGGCAATTAAGGCAGCGAATAAGAATGAAGAAGAAAAGCTGTCAGATGCCTTAAAAAAGATCCACAGTCAGGATCCAACTGTTGTGATCAAATACTCCAAGGAACTCAGACAACAAATATTGGGCTGCCAGGGAGAGCTTCACTTGCAAACGATCAAATGGGTATTGAAGAACATTTATGGGGTAGAAGCAGAATTCTCACCTCCAAAAATAGCTTATAGAGAAACGATCTTACGAGCCTCTTCTGCCAATTACCGGCATAAAAAGCAATCCGGAGGCGCCGGTCAGTTTGGAGAAGTCCATTTAAAGATAGAACCCTGGTATGAAGGTATGCCGGAACCGGAAGGCTTTAGTCTCAGGGGGAAAGAAGAAATAGACCTGCCCTGGGGTGGGAAACTTGTCTTCTACAACTGTATTGTCGGAGGCGTCATAGATGCCCGTTATTTGCCAAGTATTAGAAAAGGTATTCTGGAAGTCATGGAATCAGGCCCCTTAACGGGCTCCTTTATCCGTGATGTACGCGTTATGGTCTATGACGGAAAAATGCATTCGGTAGATTCCAATGATATTTCCTTCAAGATCGCCGGGGCACATGCTTTTAAAGAAGCCTTTTTAAATGCCAAACCAAAATTATTGGAACCCATACAGGAGCTTACTGTACGTGTTCCGGAAGACATGGTGGGGAATGTAATGACAGACCTTCAATCAAGAAGGTCCATTATTCAAGGTATAGATAACGAAAATCAATATCAGATCTTAAAGGCAACTGTTCCGGAGTCTGAACTATTTGGGTATTCCACCAACCTTCGTTCCCTAACGCAAGGTAAGGCTACCTTTAGTTCAAATTTTGCCTCCTTCCAGTCTGTTCCGCAAAACATTCAGGATAACCTGGTTAAAAAAGAATAGGATACGCACTTACATATACAAATGAACAAAGGCCACCGGTCTAAAGCGTATCTATGCCCAATATTGAAAATTTTATTGACCTCCATTGCCACCCGGCTCTAAAACCTTTTGGAAAAAGTTTTAAATACAATCCGGTTGGGAGGCAGCGGGAAGACGCCAAGCACATAACCAGTCTCTGGTATTACGATCCTCCATCGCTAGCGGATAAGCTCTTAAACTACGCCACTAAACTCACAAAATTCAGGCAGAGTAATTTCACCAGTTTAGCCAAAGGCAAGGTTAGTATAACATGCATCTCCTTATATCCACTCGAAAAATGGTTCGTTCGGAATAAAATGAAACCCGAGCTCCTGCTCGATATAGGAGCCAATTTTGCCTTGGGTGTCAGCGACAAGCGAATTGATTTTATTCAGGGGATCAAAGATTATTTTGAGGACCTGGAACGTGAGTATAAGTTCTACAGGGAGATCGATGGTAAGTTGATCAAGCTTAAAAAGGGGCAGTATCGATATAAGCTAGTACGGCACATGGGCGATATTGAAACCTATGAATCCATGGATGAGGTCCAGGGTGTCAAAACCATTTTTGTGATCCTCACCATCGAAGGCCTTCATGTCTTGAATACAGGTTTACGCGAACCGCATGATCCGGTGGAAGTGATGCAAAACCTGGAGAAGATCCGAAATTGGGAATACCGGCCTTTCTTTATAACCATCGCACATCATTTTTGGAATCACATCTGTGGTCATGCTGCCAGTCTCTCGGGTTTGATCCTCAAATTTGCCGATCAATCCGAAGGCATCAATACGGGATTTACCCCCTTGGGTCTGGATGTATTAAGGCGATTGCTGGATAACAGTGATGGGAAGCGCATTATCCCGGACATCAAACATATGAGTCCGCAAGCACGGGAAGAGTATTATGCTTTACTGGATGCTGAGCCTGTCTATGCCGATGTGCCTATTATCATCAGCCATGGGGCATGCAACGGTTTACGTGCTCATACCAATAGGGTAGTGGTACATCCGGAAACCGGCGAAAAATTGAATCCGGTCGACATAAACTTTTTTGACGAAGAGCTGATCCGACTCGTACGAAGAGGGGGCATGTTGGGATTGCAGCTGGATGAACGTCGCATTGTCAACGAGAAGACAAAAAAGAAAGTAAAGAAATCCATCTGGCGGAAGAAGATCCGAAAGTACCGATCCAAATTACTCTGGTATCAGTTAGAACATGTCTGCCGAGTGTTGGATAATGAACAGTTGCCCGCCTGGGATCACATAGGGATTGGGTCCGACTTTGACGGGATCATCGATTCCTTAAATGGCTTCTGGACAGCAGAGGAACTTCCCGCATTAGCCGTCCATCTCAAGGAACATGCCGACAAGTTTTTAGCTTCCTATAGTTTTAAAAAGGATTCGAACCGCATTGATTCGGAACAGCTGATCACTAAATTGATGTATTCAAATGCACGTGGATTCCTGGAGCAGCATTTTAAGAATCAAGGGGCCGTAGTCTAAAACTTCTGGATGGAAGTTTATGTAAAGTTAAGGGAGTATAAATAGCGATTATTTGTCGCCTTCATGACAAAAATCATTGTTTCCCCTGTATTTGATAAGGACCTTTGCATCAGACAATTCGGGTCATGGTTTTATGGAGTATTATCATCGGATTACTTCTCCTTTTGTTGGCCCTTTTATTCATGCCCCTGAATCTTATGCTGAATACAATCACTCAGCAATATTACATTCAGGCAGCCGGTTTGGCGAAAGTGAAGATAGAAGGAGATGAGAAGGAAATCATCAGGTTGCGCCTGCAAGCACTTTTTAGGAATTTTTATTTCTATCCATTGAATTGGGTGAATCAACCGAAAAAGATCAGGGAGGGAAAAAGTAAGAAAAAGAAAAAGAAGAGAACCAACCTATCGCCAGGGACCATTATCCGATTGCTAAGAAGTTTTAGAGTAAAACGCCTTAGGGTCAATGTGGACACCGGCGATTGTATTACCAATTCGAAACTTTACCCCGTATTTTCACTGATGAACTTTATGGGAGGAAATTACGGGGTAAATTTTCAAGGCAGGAATGAGATCGTACTGCACCTACAGAACAGGCCCATAAGGCTATTGAAATCATTTATTAACCTGTAAAAAGCGTAGTATGGAAATGCATTTTGAAGAATTGATGAAAAACATGACTGATTTTCTAAAAACAGAAGCGAAAACAGAAACCGTCATTGGTGAAGCTTTTGATTTAGGTGAATTCAGATGTGTTCCCGTGATCAAAGTCGGATTTGGATTTGGAACCGGCGGAGGAGAAGGAGTTGATCAGAAAAAAGGAAAAGGACAGGGTATAGGCGGAGGTGCCGGAATGGGCATTGAACCGATAGGCTTCCTCGTCACTAAAGATGAGAGCATATCTTTCCTTGAATCAGGTAAAGCACACGGTCTGGCCGCTGCTTTTGAAAAAGTTCCGGATTTGATCGATAAATGGGCGGAACGCAGAGAAGAAAAAGAAACAGAGATGGCTTAGGAAAGCCTTAGCTGCATGACGACGACCGGGATGGTGAGGGGGTTTACCATCCCGGTTCTTTTTGTCAGCCACGCCACAGAAAGTGCCTTGTACAACCCAAAAAGGCTAACTATACGGTTGGCTGTCAGGCAAATCCACTTTTTTTGTATCTTTAAATATTACCCGAGACCATTAGAAGGTTAATGGTAAGGCACCATACGTCCCCTCCCTAGTTCCCAAATTTGTTGCCCAGCCAGTTGAAGTAATATGGAATATGCCTTTTGATAGGCCTTAATACACTGTCAATTGCTGAGCATAATCATCTATAAATATTAATCAATGCTACCAAAAAACATTAAGATCAAATTGCTTGTCAAGGCAAAGAAAATCTTTGATGAAGATGATCCATCCAGAGATTTTATTTTAAACAACTGTGCCCTGGAACTTGAAGATGGTTCAATAATCAGCGGTAAGAATTCTGATGATAATTTCCTAATTAAGGAAAATGTAATCGATGTATTTGCCAATAAGAAAGTTCGATGGGAAGGAGAGGATGTTGGAAATGAAGGCTTCAGCCCCTCAACCAGGGAATGGGATTACGATGTCTCGATCGATGTCATCATATTTCAATACGAAGGGGATAATTATTTTGACGCAATTGTGTTGCCAGGTACTGGAGGCCGTCATGGTAAAGTAACTTACAAAACAAAAAAAGCAGCTGATTTACCCGGGGAACCTGATGACTACTGGTATACTATTGTGTTTACCATCTTTGATGAAAATGGAAATAGTAAAACATTTGCTATAGATCCTAAACTCAAAATCTATAAATAATGCGAAATCCCCTCAGGTTGATTTTCTCTTTTGGACTTGCTTATCTGTTCATGATGAACAGTACTTGTTTGATCCTGGCTCAGGATCAGCGTATTGCGGACAGTCTAAGCGTCTATTATGAACAAGATCAAATGAGAGGAGAAGCTAGATTGGAGCTTCTTGGTGCACTTGCTTTCCACGAGAATCGAGATTCCAGATTGCGGCAACAGTATGCAGAGGAATTAATTGAATTTGCGAAAAAAGCAGGAAATGAAGAATTTATATATATCGGCTATTACCAGCTAGGGAATGCCTTACGCCTTGTCGGAGATATAAAATCGGCTATAAATGCCTATTTCAAGAGTTTGGAAGTGGCTCGGTCTATGCAAAATGAAGAACGCGAAGGTCATACCTTGATGAGCATTGCCGACACCTATTCCAGTATTGAGGATCGGGAAAATGCGGTTTCATATTATAAGAACTCCTTGGAATTACTGCGGAAGACTATGGGCAAAATTAACTTCGGCATTGTCCTTTTTAACCTTGGAGATGAATTGATCAAGCTGAACCGATATCAGGAAGCCTCAACATATTTAGACGAAGCTGCAACTATTTTTGAAGAAGCCGACTTTGAGCAAGGGCTGTTGTATATCCAGGGAAATCGGGGTGTCATTTCAGGGAAAACCGGTGACCCTGACCTTGGGATCAGGGAATTGCTGCAAACCATCGAAAAATTAAATGAATATGAGGATTCCTATGCAGCGTCTTCTTATATGATCTATCTCTCTGAGATCTATGCGGAAGGTGATAAGATTGATGAAGCGATTATTACAGGTGAAAATGCACTGCAAATGGCCACAGACAGGGATTTAAATATCCAGATCCGTGATGCCAACAAAGCGCTATATCCGATCTATTCCCAAGCAGGTTACAATGATAAATCCTTAATGGCATTACAGAATTACTATTTGTTCAGGGATAGTATCTACAACATAGAATCGGTTGAGGAAATTGCAACACTGAGATATAATGCCGATATGACCCAAAAACAGGCTGAAGTAGATCTTCTCAGCGAGCAAAGGAGCAATCAGCGTATTATCCTATGGGCAACCGGTATCGTTGTATTGTTACTTAGCGCCTTGGCCTTCGCGATGTATCGCAGAAATAAATATGTGCAGAAGACAAAGAAGATAATTGAAGGAGAGCAGGCACGATCTGAGGAGCTGCTTTTAAATATTTTGCCTAAACAAACAGCAGAAGAGCTAAAAGAAAAAGGGAAGGTGACGGCCAAGAAATTTGAATCGGTCTCTGTACTCTTTACAGATTTTGTGGGCTTTACCAAATACGCCGAAATGCTGGATCCGGAAAAATTGGTGGAAAGCATGGATTTCTATTATGCCCATTTTGATAAAATAATCGAAAGTTATGGCCTGGAAAAGATCAAAACAGTTGGAGATTCCTATATGTGCGCAGGCGGACTCCCCTTTGAAGACGAAGCCCATGCCGTTAAGATCGTGGATGCAGCTCGTGAGATCGCTGCATTTGTGGCACAAGCCAGGAAAGATGCGGGTAAGAACGATGTGCGTTTTGATATTCGCATTGGTATCAATAGCGGTCCCGTAGTCGCCGGGGTAGTGGGCACCCGAAAATTCGCCTATGATATCTGGGGAGATACTGTGAATGTTGCTTCTCGAATGGAAAACCATTCCGAAGCCGGAAAGATCAATATTTCTGAAAACACCTATGCCCTTGTCAAAGATCACTTTGAATGCAAAGCCAGGGGGGCACTTGCTATTAAGAACCATGGTAAAATGAAGATGTATTTTGTGGAGCAGGAAAAGGCCAGTTCAAGAAAGATGTCCATAGACAAAAAGTCTGTAATTGTATAAGGTCTTTATTTTTGATCAGCTTCCGTTGTTTTTGCCTATCTTTTGAATTTAAAACAATCCATTATGAGAAACACTAAAACCAAATTGTCCATCTTGATCTTTATGTTCTTGATGGTTCCAATCTGTCTATTCGCACAACAAACCCGCGTGGTGACCCTAAGCGTTAATACCTCAGATATTGATAATACTAATATTGCTGTCAATTCTAGTTTCGGTCAGACAGATGATACTTCGAATGAAGATTATACCATTTTGGTTAAATTGGGAGACACCATTGTTTGGCAGGGCCTTTCTTCCAGCAATCCAACAGACCATATTGTAAATATCAAATCTATCAACCACGTAGGTGGCGCCCGGTTATTTGACCGTAATGTACTTAACGGGGATGGCGGAACACCCGAACGGGTGATTGGCATAATTTCGGAAGGTCGCTCTGGAGATGAAAAGAAATACAATATTTTCTTCCGCCTTAGCAATAAACCAGGTACGTTTAAAATTGATCCTAAGATCAAGGTAGAATAGGCCTATACTCATTTTTCTTGGCAAAATTCAGCATGTCTGGCATCACCCAATTTAAGACCGCCCACATGAGGTATATCTTCGTATGGGGATTTACCATGCTTTTCCTCGCCCCGATCTTCGGTCAGGGGGGTATTGATATGGACAGCCTTGAAAATTTGTATACTCAAGGCATTGCAGATTCGCAGGAATTAATTGAGGTAGTGGAGGAATTAGCCAATCATCATCCCGACGCACATAAAAAAGTATTCTATAGCGACATCTTACTCGATCTCGCAGCTACCAATGAGGATCCCTTAACGCTCTATACCGGATACTTTCGAAAAGGCAATGCACTCTTAGAATTAAATGAATACAGCGAAGCCCTGAGTTCCTTTTTCAAGGGGGCTGAAATGGCCATCGAAGAGGAGCGCAACGATCTTTTGGGGAAGATCCAGATCCCGATCGCCGATGTGTACTCCCTCATGGGCAATCATGAGAATGCCGTCTCCTATTATAACGAAGCTATCGCCTTGCTCAGAAAAACCAATGATTCCGTGAGTCTGGCATCTGCACTTTTAAATGCTGGGGATGAATATTCCAAGAAAGACAAATTTGATGCAGCACTCGCTCTATTTGATGAATCGGGTGTGATCTTTGAGCGCATTAATTTCCGACTCGGTACTGCCTATAATATTGGCAATATGGGGATGATCAATGCCAAAAAGGGGAACAATGAGCTTGCGCAGACACAAATTCAAGAAGCCATTGGCATTCTTGAGGAATATGAGGATTACAGCCCTATCAGTGAATACCTGACCTATATGGCCGATATCTATGCTGATAAACAGGATCTTGAACGGGCCCTGATTTATGCCCATACAAGCCTGGAATTGGCAACTAAATATGAAATGAGGGATGAGATCAGTATGGCGCATGATAAGCTGTCGGAGATCTATGAGCTGGATGGTAATACAGAAGCCTCCTTCAAACATTATAAGGATCATATTAAGGTTCGGGACAGTCTGGTGAACCTGGAAGCTGTAAGAAGTGCAGAAGCCGAACGCACTAATTATGAGGTTGCCCAAAAGCAAGCTCAGGTAGACTTGCTAAACGAGCAAGGCAGAACCCAACGGATCATGGTATTAGCCACCATCATTGGCCTGGTTCTGGTAGGCTTGTTAGCTATTGGCCTATTCAGGCGCAATAGATTCATTCAAAAAACAAATCAGGTGATCAACACGGAAAAGGAAAGATCCGAATCCTTGCTCTTAAACATTTTACCAAAAGAAACGGCCAAAGAACTCAAAGAAGAAGGCAGGGTTAAAGCCAAAAAATTCCTGAGTGTAAGTGTGCTGTTTACCGACTTCGAAAACTTTACGCGATATGCAGAAGCCCTACCTCCAGAAAAACTGGTGGAGAGTGTAGATTTTTACTATTCAAAGTTCGACGCCATCATGGAAAAATATGGCTTGGAGAAGATTAAGACTATCGGGGACGCCTATATGGCAGCAGCCGGCCTGCCTTTTCCCATGCAGGATCATGCCGTACGTATGGTAAAAGCCGCTTTGGAGATCACCGAGTTTGTCAAGACAGCCAAGGAAAATGAAGGAGATGAAGATGTGCGCTTTAATATCCGAGTAGGGATCAATAGCGGTCCGGTTGTAGCCGGCGTCGTGGGAACAAGAAAATTCGCTTATGATATTTGGGGGGATACGGTAAATGTGGCTGCCCGAATGGAATCTATGTCGGAACCCGGCCAGATCAATATTTCTGAAGACACCTACGCGCTTGTTAAAGATCATTTTGAATGCGAATACCGAGGAGAATTCAGCGCAAAAAACCGGGGAAAATTAAAAATGTATTATGTAAGCAACCCATCGGCTAAGGCTGCTGACAAGGAAGCTACGACGATTAGCGCCTCAGCTAATAAGTAATAACCCTGAAAAAATCCAGGGTTATTAATGATATTACGGGATTTAAGGACAACCTCTTATTTTCTTGTAAAGACCAGGGTATCTACTTCACCACTTCCGCCACTTACATCTCGCAGGCTAAGCATTGTTGATGTATAACTTACTACATCCCAATCGTCACTCAGCTCATCAAAATCGTGGGTGTCTGGCACCCCAAAAAATAGTGTGAAATCCACATTGCTATCAGAACTGTCATCCATGCTGCTGTCCATTTCAACTGACCAGGCCCCGGTTAACATTTCTGCCGTACTGGACGCACTTACGACTCCGTCATTATTAAAAGTAAAGGTATACCCAGCGTAGTCGCTGGTTTCATCTACTCCGGAGTCTACATAACTGGAGATCATCCAATCTCCTGATACAATGTTAGTTTGGATATCAGAAACCGTCTGAACGGCATCCATATCATTATCATCTTCATCGTTAGAGCAGGCACTAATAAACAGGATTGCTGTAATTCCAGCTAATAAAAAAACAAGTTTCTTTTTCATGGTCTTTTTTTAAATTTCTTTCATTTTGTTATATAATCACGATTATATAACAACCTACTAGGTAAAAGCCCTACTTGACCTCGTTGATCTTACACGTTTTTATGCCAAAAGGGGCGTAAAGAGGGCAAAAGCTTACAAAGCTGGTGAGCACAAATATTCCGGAAACAATGAGCAATACGATGGCCAGGGTGCCTGTAAGAGTTCCGTTAAAATATAATACAGCAATAACCGCAGCTGCCAGTAATCGAATTATTCGATCTGTAGTTCCCATATTTTTCTTCATGACTAAAGATTTTAGATTATAAGTACAAATCTATATAGGTACATATTACTGTACAGTGACTATAGTCACATGGCCAGAATTTCGATGCCATCCGGATGTTGTGCAATAGCGCCTTCGACCTCGAGTTTTTTCATTACGCGGCTTATCACTTCTCGCACAGTGCCCAATTCTCCAGCAATCTGTTGATGCGATAATTTTAGCAGGTTCTGATTCCGCACGTTTACCTTTTCCTTTAAATAATCCAGTAGGCGCTTGTCCATACGATCAAATAAGACATGGTGAATAGTATCCAGCAGATCCCGATACCGGCTATTATACAGATCTATAAAAAGCGTGCTGAAATCAGGGTATGACCGGCGTAAATGAGGCAGGCTGTCTACAGGAACAAGAATGATCGTGCTTTTCTCTTCTGTCTCCGCGTAAATATGACTAGGGGTATTCTTCAAACTGGCCGAGTAAGACATGATACAAGATTCTGTTGGTTGAATATAATAGAGTAGAAGCTCCCGGTCTTCGTGCCGGGTATATACTTTTACCAGTCCTTCGAGTACAATAGGTATTACCTTTATATACTGACCTTCCCTCAGTAATTCTG
This sequence comes from Bacteroidia bacterium, assembly GCA_018679315.1. GTDB lineage: Bacteria > Bacteroidota > Bacteroidia > Flavobacteriales > Flavobacteriaceae > HDS-28. The sequence continues at coordinate 12,774 of JAHHLF010000201.1, forward strand.
TGTTGGGAGGGACTTCAACGATCTGGCTCGCTTCTAGTAAGTCGTGAAGCAAATCCTTGTTAAAAATTGAAAGCTTTTGTTTGATCTCTTCTGTGGTCATTCTCTAAAAGTAAAGAACCCCGGCAATGTTTCAAATTTCCGGGGTCCGCTTTGCTTGATTTGTTGGTATTATTTCTTTGCCTTATGGAATTTTTCGGCCACTTTTAAGGCGATACCGTAAGAGGCTTTTTCAACCTTCCCTGCGATCAAGGCTTTTCCATCATTCTCTAATTCATCAATATGGAATTTCATATCCCCATCCTGTAAGTGGGTATATCCCGCATTGGTTTTCCATACCAAGGCCAGGTCTGATGTTCGTATGATTCGTATAAAACATCCTAACTGCAGGTTGTATTTTCGCCATTTAATAGGCATATACGTAGCCTGGAATCCCATTAAGGGGACAATGACTTCCACTATATAATCTGCTTCTGTGCCTTCATACTTAGAGAGGTCCTTAAGTTCTCTGTTCATGGCAAATTCATAGGCATCTTCCCGAAACTCTAAATTGGAAACGATCCCTTCTGCACGAAGTACACTATCCAGATCTTTTTGGATCCGGGCAGAGGGGTAGAAGCGATGGCGCATGCCATCTTTAGCCTCGTCCGAATCTGTCAGATCGGCAACTAAACCAGCTCCTACAGCGTCTTTAGGTGTCATAATATGCAGCGGCGGCGCTTCGTATCGAACGAGAAGCACCTTGGCTGATTTAATATTCTCTTTTTCCTCTGGAGTTAATTTCGCCTTTTTTTGAGCAAAAACTGCGCTCGTCACACACAGGGCAAGTACTATTGAAAGTATAATTCTCAGGACTATGTTGTCTTTGTTAAGATTCATTACTACAGGTTTAATTGAAACGATCATTTAGAAAAGTGTACTCAATACCCAGGGTAAGAGTCGTCCAATCCCTGTCACCAACACCTATACTTGTATATGAAAAGTTGATCTCCGTACTGGTTCCAAATAAGAATCCGATCGTTGGACGATAATAGAGTCCGCCGTCATTACCTTCGTTCAATCCCAGCGCATGTCCGGCATCGATACCAAAAGATATACTGTCTGAAGGCCAAATGCGTACTGATCCGGCTAAGGGCACAAATTGAATGCTAGGAAGATCTGTTAAGACAACTTCAGAATGAAAGGTTTCCGGGATACCGTGGATATAGC
>JAHHLF010000338.1 GCA_018679315.1 Bacteroidia bacterium
GTGCTGCCGTATCCAGTGCCGATACAGGTGAATTCAGTACATCTATCGAACTAAATGCCGTTCAACGTTCAAATCCTGAAATGCAGAAACGGGCAGCCAATGCTATTCGTGCTTTTGTAGAGGCCGAAACCAACCCGATTGTCTCTATTCACGACCACGGTGCAGGGGGACACTTAAATTGCCTTTCAGAATTGGTTGAAGAGACCGGCGGGGCCATAAATATGGATGCCCTTCCTGTAGGTGATCCTACGCTTTCTGCTAAGGAATTGATAGGAAATGAATCCCAGGAGCGCATGGGATTGGTGATCGCCGGGGAAGATATCGATCTGCTCAGGACGATCGCCCAACGCGAACGGGCGCCGATGTATGAGGTAGGAGAAGTAACTGGCGACGACCATTTCTCATTTTATTCGCCTAAAAAAAATATAAAGCCCATGGACCTGGAACTTGCCGATATGTTTGGCAGTTCTCCAAAAACGATCATGGCCGATGCCGCTCTGGAACGCGTCTTCGTAGATCCGGAATACATTCAGGATCATTTTACCAATTATTTGATAGAAGTCCTGCAACTGGAAGCAGTTGCGTGCAAAGACTGGCTAACAAATAAGGTGGATCGCTGCGTAGGCGGACTCGTTGCTAAGCAACAATGTGCAGGTCCATTACAACTGCCTTTAAACAATTGCGGGGTTATGGCCATGGATTTTAAAGGTCGGCAAGGGATCGCTACCTCCATTGGTCACTCCCCTATTTCCGGGCTTATAGATCCTGTGGCCGGGAGTCAAAATAGCATAGCCGAAGCCCTTACCAATATCATCTGGGCGCCACTTAAAGACGGACTTAAATCTGTTTCTCTCTCAGCTAACTGGATGTGGCCCTGTAAAAATGAAGGTGAAGATGCACGTCCTTACGAAGCCGTAAAAGCTGTATCGGATTTTGCCATTGCCCTCGGGATAAATGTGCCTACCGGGAAGGATTCGCTCTCTATGAAGCAGAAATACAACGGGGAGCAAGTCATTTCGCCAGGTACAGTGATCATTTCCGCTGCTGGAAATTGCAATGCCATTTCCAAGGTTGTTGAACCGGTATTCCAAAAAGACGGTGGACTCATTTACTATGTAAATATGTCACAGGATGCCTTTAAACTTGGAGGTTCCTCTTTTGCACAGTCTCGGAATGCCGTTGGTGCGGAAGCACCGGGCATACAGAGTGCTGAATATTTTAAAAAAGCCTTCGACACTATGCAGCGCCTGATACAGGAAGAACGAATCCTGGCAGGACATGATGTGGGTTCAGGCGGACTCATCACAACACTTTTAGAAATGTGCTTTTCGGATCAGGATATGGGAGCAACACTGGATATCTCGGCATTTGCCACAAATGACAGCGTCAAATCCCTCTTCTCAGAAAATATCGGGATCGTATTTCAGGCAAAAGATCATACCATAGCCAGGGAATTAGAGCAAGCAGGTGTCCGTGCATATCCAATTGGTCAGGTCCGTCCGGAAGCCCGACTCGTTATCAAGAACAACGAAACCATTCTCGATATTGATGTCAATAGGATGCGGGATGCATGGTATAAAACCTCTTGGTTGCTGGATCAGAGACAAACTGCGAATGACCTGGCAGATGAGCGGTATGCGAATTATAAAGCCCAGCCACTCACCTATAGCTTCCCAAAAGAATTTAACGGACAGCTTCCTTTAAAACCAGCAGAAGGGAAAAGGCCTAAAGCGGCTATTTTAAGAGAAAAAGGGAGTAATTCCGAGCGGGAAATGGCCCATGCCATGTACCTGGCCGGCTTTGACGTTAGGGATGTACATATGACAGACCTGATCTCTGGCCGGGAAACGCTGGAAGACGTTCGTTTTATTGGTGCCGTAGGTGGATTTTCTAATTCTGATGTTTTGGGCAGTGCTAAAGGATGGGCCGGCGCATTTAAGTACAACGAAAGAGCCAATGAGGCCCTTAAGAATTTCTTTGCCAGAGAAGACACACTTTCGGTTGGAATATGTAATGGTTGCCAATTATTCATGGAGCTCGATCTGATCAATCCCGATCACGAGACGCATGGAAGGTTGCTGCACAATGATTCCCATAAGCATGAAAGTAATTTTACTTCGGTTGTGATACAAAAGAACAATTCAGTCATGTTGTCTGATATGGAAGGTGCACGTTTAGGTATTTGGATCTCCCACGGAGAGGGGAAATTCAGCTTTCCTAAGGAAGAAGCTGCCTATGATATTGTAGCCACCTATGGTTATTCAGAATACCCTTCAAATCCGAACGGTAGTGATTTTAATACTGCCATGTTGTGTGATGCAACAGGAAGGCATTTGGTGACTATGCCCCATTTTGAACGTTCTATCTTTCCCTGGAATTGGGCCCACTACCCAAAAGAAAGGCAAGATGAGATCTCACCCTGGATCAAGGCATTTGTGAATGCTCGGGAATGGATTGAATCACACGACTAGTCGGCCCATTTTATAATCCGCTTGCGTTTTCCTATTTTGCGAAGTATAACCCGCGCACATAATGGAGCAGATCAGCCGAATATTTGAATTCCCCTACCACACCCGAAAAGAATTTAATTTGGCCAGGGCTTTTACCACTAAAAGTGATGGTAAATGGGTGTCTACCTCTTCCCAGGAATTTTTAGATCAAGCCAATGCGGTAAGTAGAGGATTACTTCGTCTCGGAGTACAGGCCGATGACAAGATCGCTTTGATCTCCATGACCAATCGCACAGAGTGGAGCATAATGGACATTGGGGTTTTACAAATCGGCGCGCAGGATGTACCGATCTATCCTACGATCTCCGAAGAAGATTATGCCTATGTACTAAACCATTCGGAATCTAAATATGTCTTTGTCTCTTGCGAGGAAGTTCTTGCTAAGGTCAATGCCATCAAAGACCAGGTGCCAAGCCTGGCTGGAATTTATTCTTTTGATGAGATCCCCGGCTGTGCCAATTGGACTGAAGTAACGAATTTAGGGGCTGATCCTTCCAATCAATCAGAGGTAGAAGCCCGTAAGGATGCTGTAAAACCTGAAGATCTGGCTACATTGATCTATACTTCCGGAACTACAGGAAGACCGAAAGGCGTAATGCTTTCTCATAACAATATCGTTTCCAATGTCTTGGCAAGTCAAGTTCGGGTACCTTTTGAACATGGGGGTTCCGCATTGAGTTTTCTTCCTGTGTGCCACATCTTTGAGCGGATGATCCTGTACCTATACATGTATTGCGGAATTGAAGTCTACTACGCAGAATCAATAGACAAGATAAGTGAGAATCTAAAGGAAATTAAACCCAACGTTATGACTGTCGTGCCGAGGCTTTTGGAAAAGGTATATGACAAGATCATAGCAAAAGGCCATGAGCTTACAGGCATTAAGCGCAAATTATTCTTCTGGGCCGTTAACCTCGGACTCAAATTTGAACCCTATGGGGCTAATGGCTGGTTATATGAAAAAAAATTAGGAATTGCCCGGAAACTAATTTTCAGTAAGTGGCAGGAAGGTTTAGGTGGAAACCTGGAAACTATGGTTTCCGGAAGTGCTGCCTTACAACCCAGACTTGCCAGGGTGTTTGCAGCTGCAGGTATCCCGGTAATGGAAGGATACGGACTCACAGAAACCTCTCCGGTGATCTCGGTAAATGATGAACGCAATGGAGGCTGGAAGATCGGTGCTGTTGGACGGATCATAGACCATGTGGAAGTGAAGATCGCACACGATGGCGAGATCTTGTGCAAAGGCCCTAATGTAATGATGGGCTATTACAAAGATCCGGAAATGACCGCCAAGGTGATCAAGGATGGCTATTTCCATACAGGAGACATAGGCGAGATCGATTCAGATGGATTTTTAAAAATTACCGATCGCAAAAAGGAGATGTTCAAAACATCTGGTGGAAAATACGTCGCCCCGCAACTTTTGGAGAATCGTTTCAAGCACTCCCCTTTTATCGAGCAGATCATGGTGGTGGGTGAAGGCGAAAAAATGCCTGCTGCTATTATAC
>JAHHLF010000093.1 GCA_018679315.1 Bacteroidia bacterium
GGGTACCATTGGCGCTGCTATGGATTGTTACGACACAGCGCTGAGATATGCCAAAGAAAGGGTCCAATTCGGGAAACCGATCGCCGGTTTTCAATTGCAGCAAAAGAAGCTGGCTGAAATGATCACAGAGATCACCAAAGCACAATTACTTGCCTTTAGATTAGGCCAGTTAAAGATGGAGGGTAAGGCTACCACGGCCCAGATATCCATGGCGAAGCGGAATAATGTGGATATGGCGATCAAGATCGCCAGGGAAGCGCGACAAATGCTCGGAGGCATGGGCATTACAGGAGAGTATAGTATTATGAGGCACATGATGAATCTGGAAAGTGTGATCACTTATGAAGGCACACATGATATACACCTACTGATCACCGGGGCCGACATTACTGGTATTCCTGCGTTTAAATAAACTTCACAATCTTTTGTTAATAGCGAAAAACAACATACCTAAAGTACATTTTCTCCCGTTCTCGCATTAGAACACCAGGGAACAAATTAGCGACAGACCAACAACCGCCTTAACCTTCTCCCCTTTAAAATCAATTCTGTTGATCCTGCTGTCTGGATCACTGGATGTTTTGGATAAAAAGCTACCTATTTGTAAAGAAGCTACGATAACCAAAACAAGAGAACGTCATGAGACAAGCCTTTCTACTGAGTTTGCTGTCCCTTACTATGGGATATTCCCAAGCTCCGGATACTCCACAAGAGATCAAAAGAGAACGCCAACTGGAATCTGCCGGCCATATGCTGCACTATGCGCTACCTGCAGCCGCAGGCCTAAGTACCATCATCGTAGGTGATGGTGAGGGCACTTGGCAATTCGTCAAGTCTTTTAGTGCAAATTTGGCCGCTACATACACCCTAAAATTTGCCTTCAATAAACCCAGGCCGGAAGGGGCTACTGATGGATTGGCATTTCCTTCCGGACATACTTCCGTAGCCTTCAGCAGTGCTGCCTTCATTCAAAGACGGTATGGATGGGAATATGGTATTCCAGCTTATATTCTTGCAGGATTTGTTGGATATAGTCGAATCGAAGGACTGAATGATCGCCATGATGTTTGGGATGTTCTGGGTGGAATTGTCACAGGAATAGGAAGCACTTATTTGTTTACTACTCCGTATATGGAAGACCATATGGACCTTACTTTTTCCCAGCAAGACGGATACTATACGATAGGATTTGTCTACAAATTTTGAGGCTCCAAGACGTTATTGACAATTTGAATAATTGACTTCAAGTTATCATATCCCAATTTCGAAAAATTGAGTAGTTGATTCGCTCTGTCCCAATTTTGTTCGGGATAGCTAACCTTGTAATAGATATCACCGTACATGTAATCTGTCAGTGCTCGAATACCATGTAGAAAGGGTAGGAGTACAAGACCATAGGCTAACCCTTTAATTTCTTCCTTGCCCAGTACAAGCTTTGAGGCCTTTATCCCATTAAGCATGGCATTCAGGTAGGTGAGGTTTAATTCGGGTTCGACTTCGGTAAAGTCGTCTTCAGATTTTGTTCCAATGAGGGTTCGGGCCATGTCGCCAAAATCATAGTAAAAAAAGCCAGGTCCCACAGTGTCAAGATCTACAAGACACAGCCCTTCCTGAGAATCTTTGTCGAACATAATATTAGAAAGCTTCGTATCATTATGACAAACCCGGACCGGGTTAGCTTTGGGCTTATTGGAGAGAAAATCGGAGAGAATAGCAATATCAGCTAGCAGAGGTTGTACCTTCTTGATTCGCTCAGATTGCCCTGTCTTTTTTGCGTTTTCAAATTCGTCTAAACGAAATTTGAGATCATGAAATTTTTCGATCGGTTCCTTGAGCGAATTCGGCTTTGCCTGGCTGAGGAGTCGGTGAAATGTACCCAGGATCAATCCGCTTTGATAAGCCTGGGAATCCGATTCGATCGATTCTAAGTTCTGACTGTTTGGAACAAAGCTGAGCAAACGCCACAGGTTCTTATTCTGATCTTCTAGAAATGGCTCGCCCTGCTGGGTAAGGATCCAATCAAAATGGGTATAATCAGTCGATCTCAAAAACGGGCTTGCAAATTGAAAATTCCGATAGACAGATTCAGGATCAGGAAATACCCCTATATTGAATTTTTGAAGCACATAACTTGGCTTTGTTCCCGTACTAATGATATAGCTGGCATGTATGTATCCCGAAGAAATAGGCTCACATTGATATGTGTCTACAGGAATATCGAAGGATGTCAGGAGTGCA
>JAHHLF010000016.1 GCA_018679315.1 Bacteroidia bacterium
AAAGTATCCTTTACTTTCAATTTCCCGGAGCGGACCGGCAGTAATTGCCGAACAATACTCCTGGATGGATCCGGCCCCCCAGGCATTGACTTGTTTTAGCGCTTCAGCGAGCATTGGGATCAGGATGAAATTGCTGGATTCGCCAACAGAATATCGCCCGGCTTTTGGCTGATACATATCCTGGTATTGGGTTAGGCCGGCAAAGTCTTCACTGTGCAATCGATTTATCCAATTGTCTTCTATTGGATCTCCATTGTCGAATCGTTCATTATAATAGGCCACCCCTAAAGAATAAGGTCCCATTAGCCATTTATATCCCGCACAAACCAAGACATCGGGGTGTAATTCTTCTACAGAAAATGGGTATGCCCCTATACTTTGAGTGCCATCGATCACCAAATATCCCCCCAAGTCGTTGAGCCTTTCCCTGACTGCCATTAGATCAAAAAGGGTGCCATCTGCCCAGTGCACCAGAGGTGCGGCAACGATAACCGTTCTAGGGGAAATAGCTTCTAATAATTTTTGGTTCCATTTGCTGGCTCTGCCCGGAGCGAGCTCTGGCGGGGAGATACGTATTATTTCTGCGCCTGTGGCTTTTGCCAGCTTTTGCCAGGTGTACACATTGCTTGGAAATTGTTCCTCGATCAAAATGATCTCATCACCCGCTTTTAAAGGAATATTTCGTGCTGCATTTGCCAGGCCGTAAGAGACCGATGGAATAATACATGTGCGATCCTTGTCTGCCAGACCGATAAGCCTGGCAAACTCGGTCTTAACGAGTTCCCGATCCGTAAAAAAATCTTCGCCGGAGATCGTATTTGGCCTGGCTTTGCGTTTTAATGCCCGAAGACCAACTTCGGTTACCGATTTTAACTGAGCAGACATATAGGCACCGTTAAGATAGGTGGCTGCTGGATCCAGGTCGAATAATTCTGATTGGTTTGAAAGCATAGAAAACTTAATGTACTTGTATTACTTTTTCTGGCGTGATGGCATAAACCTCATCTTTAGGTTCGGGCAATAAGGTATGTGAGCCTGTAAATTCTCCGAAAGCGGGCATTATGAGTTGCTCTCCCGAACGAAAGAAACAAGGCAGTCGCATGCTTTGCCGGGCTGTTCCATTCAATCTGACTGCCGGATGAATATGTCCGGAAATATTAAAATAGGGTGTTCGCTCAGTTGGGTGATGTGTGAGAAGGAAATCATCGATCACTAATTCCGGCCAAACTTCCATGTTGATCTCTTCAAAAAGCGTTTCAGGAAGAATATCATGATTTCCACTGATAAGCAAACAGGAAACGCCTGTATTGATGACCCAGGATTCAAAGAATTCCCATTCATTATTTTTATACGAATGAAACAGATCGCCCAGGAAGCATATCGTCTTAGGATTGAATTTTTCAACTGCAGCGCTAAGGATACGGAAATTACCATGGATAGCCTTTAAAGGAACCGCAGAACCATATTTCCTGAAATGCGTGATCTTGCCCAGGTGAACATCACTTATCAATAGCATATCCTTGGAATTCCAATAGAGAACACCTGAAGAATGCAGGGTAAAAGTTTGTCCTCTAAGCTGAATTTGCTTGATCATAGTATCAAAAGTACATAATGAAGCGCAACCTATCGCGCTAACTTTACGGCCATCTTCCGAATTCGATCCTCCAGCTTTTCACTACTCAATCGCTCCCTGCTTAATCGGTCTGTGATTATTGGAAAGGACAAAGGCGTAGGTTGAGAGCAGTCCTGCCATTTTGGGGTCATATTTGTAATTCGTTCCATAGCGATTCTCAATCGGCCTTCTTCCAATTGATGCTCAAAAGTTTCCCGAAAGGATTGCTGGAATAACAAATTCTCTCTTTCATAATCTCTAAACACATTGAAAAGCAACTGGGAATTGCTCTGCAAGTGTTTCATTTTAATTCCCTTTTTTGGATAACCCGTAAATACCATACCGCTGATAACGGCAATATCCCTGAACTTACGCCTGGCCATTTCTGTTGCGTTAATACTTTTTTGGAGATCTTCCATTAAAAAATCAGTAGTGAAAAGATCATTATCCAATACCTGTTGCATATCTACCGGATTATCGGATAGTAATTCAAATCCATAATCATTAAATGCAAGGGAAAATGAAATGGGTTGTAATAAACTGATCCTGTATCCGATGAGGCTGCCCAGGGCTTCATGAACAAACCGCCCTTCAAAAGGATAGAAAACATGGTGGAATCCTTCCGAAGTTTCAAAAGTTTCGATAAGGAACTCCTCCGTCGTGGGAACAATACTTTCCCGAAATTGTTTATCGAATAAGGGTTTTAAAGCACGGATCTCGATGGATTGTTCTTGCTCGTCCTGACTGGCACTATACAATTCTTCACGTAGTAATTTAGACATTTGGGTAGATAAGGTGAGTCTGCCTCCCATCCATGCGGGCACTTTACTTGTCTTTTTTGAAGACTTTTGGACGAGCGCCTGCATGTCGCGCATCTGGATAAACTCTAAGTTCCTACCGGCAAATGTGAAGACATCCCCGGGCATGAGCTTGGCAATAAAAGACTCTTCTATTGTGCCGATATATCCGCCTTTTTTGTAGCGTACCGTTATATTGGCATCCCCTACGATTGTCCCTATCTGGAAGCGATGTCGCATAGCGATCCCGCGATTCGTCACTACGAATTTCCCCTCCTCATTTACTTCCACTTTTTTATACTCGTCATAGGAACGAAGACTCTGGCTGCCCATTACAATAAAGTTTAATATCCAGTGCCATTCATCTTTTGTCATTGCTTGATAGCAAAAAGTATTCTTGACCTCCTGAAATATTTCATCCGGATAAAATCCGTCTGAGATAGCCAACGTAATGAGGTACTGGATAAGCACATCAAAACTATTCATATAGGGAACCCTATCCTCGACAGATTTACGTTTTACAGATTTCTGTAAGGCAGATGCTTCCACCAATTCTAAAGCATGTGTAGGAAGGAAATAGATCACACTCTCTTCCCCAGGGCGATGTCCGCTCCTTCCTGCCCGTTGAAAAAATCGAGCGACACCCTTGGGTCCTCCTATCTGGATCACTGTTTCGACTGGTGCAAAATCGACCCCCAGATCGAGACTTGACGTACAGACTACGGCTCTTAGACTTTCATTTCTTATCGCTTGTTCTACCCAGATCCTGGTTTCCTTGTTGATACTACCATGGTGCATGGCGATCTCCCCGGCGAGTTCGGGATATTTTTCTAATAATTTCTGGAACCAGATCTCGCATTGACTTCGTGTATTGGTAAAGAGTAAGGTGGTCTTGCTATTTTGAATAATCGGGATTACCGAATCCAAAAGATGCAGACCCAGATGTCCATACCATGGAAATGTTTCCATGACTTTAGGAAGGATGCTTCTTACCGTGATCTTCTTTTTAAGATTTGCCTTTATAAGGATGGAATTTTGATAGGCGGCGGTTTCCGGACCAAGGAGTACTTGTCTGGCCTGATCGAGATTACCAATAGTTGCCGATATACCCCAGATCTTTAATCCTGAACATACGCCCTTGAGCCGTGACAGGCCTAGTTCCATTTGAACTCCTCTTTTAGTGCCCAGAAGTTCGTGCCATTCATCAACTATGACAGCCTGGCAACTGGCGAACACTTTTTTATAACCTTTAGTGCCTAACATAAGGTGAAGACTTTCCGGGGTAGTGATCAACAGATCAGGGATGTTCTTCTTCTGTTTGGCCCGTTCAGAAGTAGAGGTGTCCCCGGTTCTGATCCCTACGGTGAGCTGGGTTCCCAGGTCTTCATTAACCCGTTCAGCAGATTGTCTAATTTCTAGGGAAAGTGCTTTCAGTGGCGTTATCCATATGGCTTTCAATCCTTTGACATGGTGAGATTTATATTCGGGGTTGTTCCTAAAATATTCCAGGATTATGGGAAACCAAAGCGCAAAAGTTTTCCCACTACCAGTTGGTGCGTTCAACAAACCGTTACTGCCTTTCAAATACGCCTTCCAGGTTTGCTCCTGAAATGGAAAAGGCTTCCATCCCTGGCGGTCGAACCAATTTCTGGCAATAGTTAGATCGGCTTCCTGGCTCATTTTGTTATGATTAATTTTTGTCTGACCATGACCAATAGGACGGATATGAAATTACAGAATTAATTTGGGTCAGTTTAGGTGTAACAATTCCCTTAAAAAGGCAACTAAAGTTGTAGAATATTCCTTCTCAGCCCGGAAAAGAAGTATCTTTGCAACACCAAAATTTTGACTATGCCGATATTAGACTTATACAACCATAGCGAGCATCGAAAAAACCTTGCCCATTTTGCTTCTTTAGCTTCACTGGCTGCAGTAGATGGAGAGGTTAATCCGGAAGAGAAAAGGGTTTTGGATCGATTTGCCTATAAAATGGGTATTTCAGAATCGGAGTATAAAGAGGTAATGAAGAAGGAAAACAAATATCCTTTTAATCCTTCGAACAGCCTTGAAGAACGACTGGAGCGACTTCACGATCTTTTTAGAATAATTTTCGCTGATCACGATATAGATGATGAAGAGATGATATTGTTAAAAAAGTATGCGCTTGGGCTCGGGTTTCCGGATAAGAAGGCTGATAGGATTATTGAGAAATCCGTTGCCATTTTTAGTGGCCGCATCGATTTTGATGACTATCTCCTCCTGATCACAAATCAGTAGCACTTAGGCATATTTTGCCATAAAGGATTCTGCCTTTTCCACCATTTTAGAACTTCCGCAGAAGAAGGGGACACGTTGATGCAGTTCTGTTGGCTGTATCTCCATTATTCTCCTGTAGCCGTCTGTCGCTTTTCCATTCGCTTGTTCCGCAAGGAACGCCATTGGGTTACATTCATACAGCAAACGAAGCTTGCCATTACTTGCCACGCTACTTTTCGGATAGATATAAATTCCGCCCTTGATCATGTTCCTGTGGAAATCGGATACCAGGGAACCAATATAACGTGACGTATATGGCCGATCTCCCTCTTCCATTTGACAGTATTTGATATAATCCTTGACACCCTGAGGAAAATGCACATAATTCCCTTCGTTCATGGAATAGATCCGGCCGGTTTCCGGAAAGGACATATCAGGATGTGACAGGTAGAAAGTACCCATAGCAGGATTTAAGGTAAAGCCATTTACTCCGTGTCCGGTAGTATAGACAAGCATTGTTGAGGTGCCATATATAACATAACCTGCTGCAACCTGATTAATGCCGGGCTGTAGAAAATCCTCAAGCGTTACCGGGGTCCCTACAGGTGTGATCCTTCTGTAAATAGAAAATATAGAACCCACGGAAACATTGACATCAATATTTGAGGATCCGTCCAGCGGATCAATGAGGACTATATATTTATTTTGATGGTTTTCATCCTGGCTATTGATACTGATGAAATCATCCTCTTCTTCAGAAGCAATTCCACATACGATCTCCCGGTTTTTTAAAGTCTGTATAAATTTTTCATTTGCAAGCACATCCAACTTTTGCTGATCCTCGCCCTGTACATTGGTATCTCCTGCACCTCCTATGATATCTACGAGCCCAGCCTTGTTAACTTCATGATTTACCACTTTTGCAGCGAGTCGCAGCGCATTTATTAGCTTGGAAAGTTCGCCAGAGGAATATTGAAAAGAAGCTTGATTTTCAATAATAAACTCGCCTAGTGTCCGGTATTTATTGTCCATTTGGGGCCGGTTTATATTCCCTGCAAATATCGGTTATTTTAAGAAATTGAAATAGATTCTCTAAAGGATGTTTTAGATATCAGCTCGTAAGTAGTTTATTTGTGGCATGAATGCTATCAAAATTCGGGATGCTGAAGGTAAGGATATGGATGCGGTGCACAAGTTGATCATTGAACTTGCGCGCTTTGAAGAGTCTGAATCTGCCGTGGAAACAAGTCCGGGAAACTTGCAACAAGATGGTTACAACGGATCTGCCAGGTTCAAATGTTGGGTAGCTGAGAACGAGGACGAAATTGTTGGAATGGCTTTAGTTTATCCCAGGTATTCTACTTGGGTTGGTCCGGTATTGCATCTGGAAGATCTTATAGTCACTGAATCAAACCGAGGCTTGGGAATTGGTGGGCTATTACTGGATGTAGTTGTCAAATATGGTCATTCCATCGGAGTGAAACGCATCAGCTGGGAAGTGTTAGATTGGAATGAACCAGCTATTAAATTTTATGAAGAAAGAGGCGCCCGTGTCATGCGCGATTGGGATGTAGTGCAACTAGATGAAATAGGCATTAAAAAGTACATGGAAAGATTATGAAGATCTATAAGTTTGGAGGAGCATCAGTAAAGGATGCGATCGGAGTTCGGAATCTACATCAGGTTCTTAAAGAATCCGGCACTCAAAATATCCTATTGGTTGTATCGGCTATGGGGAAGACAACAAACGCCATGGAGGAAGTTGTCGGTGCGAAAGGCGAGAAGGCTAGGGAGGAAGCGATACAGTTTGTCTATGATTATCACAGAGGGATACTTTCAGCACTTTTTGATTCCGATCATGCCATCTTTGGTGAAATAGATGCGCGTTTTGATCAAATGCGAACCACTCTGGAGACACATGCCGATTCTAAATACAATTTTCTGTATGACCAGGTGGTATCATTCGGGGAACTACTCTCTACTCAGATCATTAGCGCATATTTAAACCAGGAAAGTATTCAAAATACCTGGATAGATATCAGGGAGATCATTGAAA
>JAHHLF010000133.1 GCA_018679315.1 Bacteroidia bacterium
GAGCCGTGTGGACGATCCCGGTTCCTTCTTCCGTAGAGACAAAGTCGCCCGGAATGACCCTAAAGGCGTTTTCTACATTTTCATATGGCTGTACATAATCGATCAATTGTTCATAGCGGATCTCTAAAAGATCGGCACCTTTGAATGTTTTGATGATCTTATACGGGATCTTTTTATCGCCTTCGGCATAAGAGAGCTCCCCTTCTGCTTCCTTATACTTCCCGCTAAATTGTTTCCCAACCAATTCATTAGCCAGGATGACGTGCATAGGCTTAAATGTATATTGATTATAGGACTGTACCAGTGCATATTCGATCTTCTTTCCTACGGTCAGTGCCGTATTACTCGGTAAGGTCCAGGGTGTCGTCGTCCAGGCCAGGAAGAAGACATCGCCTTCAATTTCCTTCAGAAAATCGGGGCAGGTATCTTTTATGACTTTGAACTGGGCCGTAGCCGAAGTGTCCGACACATCCTGGTAGGTACCCGGCATATTCAATTCGTGCGAACTTAAACCTGTTCCTGCTTTTGGGGAATAAGGCTGAATGGTGTAGCCTTTATACAGCAAGCGCTTGTCGTAGATCTCCTTCAACAGCCACCAGACCGTCTCCATATACTTGGGCTCATAGGTGATATACGGATCGTCCATATCTACCCAAAAACCTATACGCTCCGTCATATCATTCCAAACATCCGTATAGCGCATGACTGCTTTTTTACAAGCAGCATTGTATTCTTCAATGGTGATCTTCTTGCCGATATCGTCTTTGGTGATCCCCAATTCCTTTTCCACGCCCAATTCGATAGGCAGGCCATGTGTGTCCCATCCGGCTTTTCGTTTTACCCGAAAACCCTTCATCGTCTTAAAGCGCGGGAAGATGTCTTTTATGGTCCGGGCCATCACGTGGTGGATGCCTGGCATACCATTCGCAGAAGGCGGCCCTTCATAAAAAACATAGTCGGGCTTCCCTTCCCTGCTTTGCAAACTTTTCTCAAAGATCTGCTCAGCATTCCAGAACTGGAGAACACGTTCTCCTATCCCCGGAAGATCAAGGCCTTTATATTCTTTAAAACGTTTGGTATTTCCCACCGACTCTTTCGAATTAAGAGCGCAAAATTAGTGAATTTCAAAGGGATGGGAAAGGGTATAATTCATCGATTTTTATCAACATGCTGATCTTTTTTGTAAGTCTAACCGTATCTTTATTGAAGTCTAAGTAAACACTAAACAATTTTTATTATGAAAAAAGTTCTCATGGGGGTCATTTTACTATCGGCCCTAAGTATGTCTTTCGTATCCTGTAAGGGCTGCGCAGATAAAGCTGCAGAAGCTACTGAAGAAGCAGGTGCTGCAATGGAAGAAGCCGGTGAAGCTGCCGGTGAAGCAGTGGAAGGCGCTGGCGAAGCTGCTGCTGAAGCAGTTGATGCTGCTCAGGAAGCTGGCGAAGCTGCAGTTGATGCTGCAGGAGAAGCTGCTGACGCCGCCAAAGAAGCCGGTGAAGACGCTATGAACAAAGTGAAAGAGGCTGCCGACGACGTTAAAGAAGCTGTGAAAGACAGTATCGGATAACGCAGATCACAACACGAGTTCCCCGATCCCGCTTTAACCAGGCGGGATCTTTTTTTACCTAAAATTTAAGGTGCAGGCCCAGGATAAAATTAATGCCGCTGGCAGCGATCCCGGAAGAATAGGATCGATATCGCTGGTCCGTAATATTTTCGAGGGTACCGCTGATCCGGGCGGTCGGACTCACTTGCCATTGCGATCTAAAATTCAAAGTGTACCAGGAAGGAGAATAGGGATTTCCATCGGCATCTAGCGCATACAGAAAAGGCTTGCGCTGTTCGGTTAAGGCCAGGTTATTATAGGCTATTTCCCCATTGTAGTTCAGGAAAAAATCGGCCTGGATCCCCTGTCTTTTCCATATTAAATGCAGGTCGCCAAAGGTGGGTGCTGCATGCCTTGCCGGGCTGTCTAGCCCACTATCATCCTCTTCCACCCCATCGGTAAATGTGAGATTTCCTTTTAGCGAAAGGGTTTTAGAAAAAACCGCATCCAGCCCTAATTCAAATCCGTAGACATAGGCCCGGGCTGCATTTTGTATGGCTTGTACATTGCTGAGTTCCCCGTTATAAATAATTTGATCCTGACCGTTGAACGTAAAATCACGTCGCACGAGTGCATCTACTAAATAGGTGTAAAAAGCAGCGCCTTTCAGTACCACCTTATCATTAAAATTTTTCATGACTCCCAGCTCGGCATTATAGGCATACTCAGGCAAGAGATCGGGGTTAGGCACAACAACTGAGCCAGGCTCAGAATCAAATATCTTACCTACGTCATCTATATTCGGGGATCGGAAACCTGTGCTTCCATTTAAGGTGATCTGCCAATCTGCTTTTGGGAACCAACTCATGCCAATACTTCCGGTGAGCGCGCCATTTTCCAGTCGGGTATCCGTAAAAGGAAAAGGATAGAAAGTTGTGTCAAAATCAGCCAGGAGCCAGACATGGCTATAACGCAATCCGCCCAATAGACTGAGATTGGGTTTAAGCTGAAACTCGCCATTTATATAACCAGCAAAAGATTGCCAGCTGGACCCATCCGGATAGCGTGTAGGCGCATCGCCGAGTCCACCTGTTTCTATATTGAGGCTGCTCCCTTCAGAACCTACTTTGTTATAAATGTATTCGGTGCCATAATACAAGCGCAGGTTTCCTAATTTTTTATTCTCGAAATCCAGGTTCGCAGAGATAACATCTACTTTCTCTGACGTCCGGTTTAAGATAGGATCCTGGAAATCCCGGTCATTCCTGCTCTCTTCAAATTGCTGGTAAGCTAAGGTGAACTTGATGCCGTCATAAAATTTGTTCCTACCTTTTTTATACAATTGAAAATTGCTCATAAACCATTTCTGAGGCCCGTAGTACCATTCCGCAGAGCGCAAGCCGTCTCCGGCGTCATTTGGTTGGATAAGGCGATCATAGCGGGAATAGCTGGATGTTTTGGAGAAATAGAATCCCAGGTCGTAGCGCCAATTGCTATTGGGCTTATAGGCGATCTTCTGCATTAAATTGAGCTGGTCATAGCCGGTAGGCCGCTGTTTTTGCGGATTGGCATTGGGCACCAGCTGATCCGTGCCATTGGTTCGAAGCACATAGAAGTTTCGTAAGTAATCGTCCGGACCGTGGCTTCCCATTCGGAGATCCCCAAAATTATTGAAGGAGGCCGAGGTATAAAAAGCCCATTGTTTCTTTCCCACATTCACATCGGCATGTACGGTCTGTTCACCGTTGCCGGAAGCAAATCGGTAGTGTGCGTTTCCCTGGAGGACCAGGCTGTCCTGTTCGGCAAACTGAGCCGGGCGAGTCATGAAATTCATTACCCCTCCGATGGCATCACTCCCATATATGACAGATCCCGGACCAAAGATCACCTCTGTGCTGGCAATGGAATAAGGGTCTATGGAGATCACATTCTGCAGGTTCCCGCCGCGGAAAATCGCATTATTCATTCGAACCCCATCAACGGAAAGCAGCAATCTGTTCGTGGCAAATCCTCGTATCATGGGACTGCCGCCACCTAACTGACTCTTTTGCACAAAAACCTGTCCGCTGTTGAGCAAGAGATCTGCCGATGTCTGCGGATTGGTAAAGGCAATATCCCGTGCCGTAATGGAAGCCACTTTCTGTGGGATGTCTTTTTTCTGTTGCTCCCATTTGGATATACTCATGACCACCTCATCCAGCTGCTCAGGATCCAGAATCAGATAGACGGTGCCATTGCGTTTTAAGATCTGGCTCTTGGTGGTTTCCCACAGCTGGTAGCCCATCAGGTTAAAAATGATCTTCTCGTTTCTATCAAAAACATCGAGCAGCACCTTACCATCAAAATCAGCGATGGCGGATTTGGATTTATCCTTGTTGTAAACAGCGACATTCCCTAACAATTCGCCTGTGTCTATATCCACAATGCGGATCTGTTGGGCAGATGCCCCCCATATAAATAGCAGGAAGATGAAAATTAGGCGGTTGTTCATGTCAGCTAAAAACTTCGTGCAATACGGCAAGCGACTTCGGTTGGTTAAAACCCTGCAAATGTACTTCAAAATAGGAAAGCACATGACCCAAAAGATCGCGACGTTCCTGCTT
>JAHHLF010000290.1 GCA_018679315.1 Bacteroidia bacterium
CCCGTAGTCTCAGATAGGCACCTGTTTCTATAAAACGCTCAGCTACAAAGCCCAATCCTGCGCGTTCCATTCCGGCAGCTGTATCCAGATCTGGAGTTGTTCCTCCCAAATCCGTCAATAATTTCGATAAATTGATGTTTTCGCCACCTTCTTTCCAGTGCAACAAGAAATTCACATCCCACTGCTTGGCAATGGTGAAGGTATTAAGAAATGACATTTGGAAATCTGGCTCAACATCACCGATCTGTGTAGGTACACCATCGACATTACCTGCCAATTGTGTCACCGGTTGACCTTCCTCAATATAAAAGGTTCCTAAACCAAGTCCGAATCCAGCTCCCGGTTGTGGGAAAGGCGGAACATCCAATCGTGTAATTTCAGAACGGTTTAACCAGAACGCTATATTCGAATTCCATTGAAAATTCTCCCTATTGAAGGCATCTACGTTAATAGCGACTTCAAATCCGTTGTTCTGTAAATCAGCCAGATTTGTTGTTTCTGAACCAAAACCGGTAGAAGTAGGCAGTACCCGACTTAACAACAGGTCTTTAACATCCCGACTGTAATGACTGAACTCAATACTGACATCCTCAAAGATCCCAGCATCAAAACCTATCTCAAATTCCTGGGAAGTCTCCGGCTCTACATTTGGATCTCCTTTCAACGTATTGATAGACGATCCCCCAATGCCGCCAATAGATACCTGATTCAAACCGGTAAAAGCCGAACCAAAGGCTGCTGAAGATCCCGTTTCACCATAAGCAGCACGAATTTTAAATCTGTCGAGGAAAGAACCTTCTTGCCAGAAATCAAAATTGTGCAAGTTAACAGCAAGGGAAGCTTTTGGGAATCCATAGTACTTGTTTGGATCTCCATTTAATGTCGACTTATCGAAACGATATCCAACCGTAGCGATCAGCTGATCTTTGTAATTTCCTTCAATCTGCCCGAAGTAGCCAAATTCTTTGATTATTGACGTTGTCTGAGTAATACTTTGAGCAGAACCTTGACTCAAGTTGGTCTGATTAGGGATCAATTGCGTGGCTTGATTGAAAACCAGATCCGTTTGTCCCTCCAAATAAGAGACCCCTGCCTGTGTAGTCAATCCAAGATCACCTTCCATGGCTTGCGTATCCCAAACCGCAATACCCTGATAGTTGAAGTTGGTAAAATTGTTCTTACCTACACCTATAAATCCATTCTGATTCCCTCGTTGCGCCTGATGTGTTTCCGGCACATAGACATATGTCTCATTGGCCAGGAAGTCAACACCTGCATTTAAAATAAAGCGAACTGCATCTGAGCCGTTATCCAAAACATTAGTCGTGAATTTGAGTCCTTGAATAAATCGGTTGTTCGTGTCCTCATTCTTGGCCTGGTCGCGCACGAATATCGGATTCCCGGAATAGTTTGGGTTATCCGCATAAACGCCGGTATCATCCGGGAATAAATCGATCCAGGGACGTGTAAATGCCAGGGTATACCCATAACTCAAGCCCCCTTCATTCTCATTCCCTGTAAAGCTTCGGCTTGAACCGCTGCGTACAAAATTGGACGAGGCCGAGAAGCTGAACGTATCGGAGATATTATGGTCTATGTTGGCACGAAGATTAAAACGGTCAAAGCCCGTATTGGCAATGATCCCTTCTTCATCTCTGTAAGAAGCACCAATAAAGAAACGAGTATTCTCGCCACCGCCCCGGGCACTTATGCCGGTATCGGTAATGAATCCCGTTTCCCCATAGATCTCATCTTCATAATCGATAAGTCCGCCACTTGCAATGGCCTGGTTATACAAATCTACCTCAGAGGCGCCAAAAGCCGATTCAACAGCTGAGGCAGTCCAGGGACGCAACCCAAGTTTTTTAATTATGGTATTAAATCCTGTGTCTTGTTTTAAGGTGATCTCCGTTTTTCCCTGACGGCCTCGTTTTGTGGTTATAATTACAACACCTGCATTTGCCCTATTTCCATAGATCGCTGCTGCAGATGCTCCTTTTAAAACCTCAATGTTCTGGATATCATTAGGGTCAAGATCGGCAATTCGGTTTGCAGAATTCTCTTCATTACCCCGGTTTGCTCCAGAAGCAAAACGAAGTCCTGAAGGGATCTCTGCATTGTTTACATATACCCCATCTACAATGTAGAGTGGCTGGTTATTTCCATTAATAGAGGAAATACCCCGTAAACGCAAGGCGAAACCTCCACCGGGTGCCCCGGAGGAAGATGTAATATTAACCCCTGTTAATTTCCCGTAAAGGGCGCCATCCAATGTAGATTGAGCTGTTGTACCTACCAATTCCTCTGAAGAAACAGTAGAAACCGCATTGGCCAGGTTCGCTCTTTTAATAGAGGTTCCTAAACCGGTAACTACTACTTC
>JAHHLF010000232.1 GCA_018679315.1 Bacteroidia bacterium
CAGGGATGCAGCAAAGATGAAATGCCCGATAATCCTATCCCTACGGGAATCGACTTCACTATTGATCTGAATTCTGCTGAAGGCCAGCAATTGGCTAACAATGGGGATTTTATTTTAAAGAATGAAGTTGTTGTTGCCAAAAACCTGGAGGGTAATTTTGTGGCTGCCAGCCAAATTTGTAGTCACCAGCAAACAGACCAGGTTCGCTTTATTGATGAACAGGGCGGAATATTCCGATGTTTTACCCATGGTTCTGAATTTTCTCAAACGGGCACTCCATTAAATACCATTACCAATAATCCGCTGAAGATCTTTAATACCTCTTTAGACGGCACTACATTAAGAGTATTTGAGTAAACTCCTTTTGCTTTGAGGCTGCTTTTGACAGCTACTTTAGCCATAAACTGGCCATAAAAAAATCGTACCTTCGCGGGGTAAATCCCGCATCTATGATCGACAAATTAAATATTGTCAAACAACGTTTTGATGAGGTTTCTGACCTGATCATTCAACCGGATATTATTGCCGATCAGAAACGCTATATACAGCTCAATAAAGAGTATAAAGACCTAAAGGAACTAGTTGATAAGCGGGATCTTTACCTGGAGTTTCAGGACAATATTACAGAAGCCCAGGAAATTATTTCTGTTGGGGATGATGCTGAGATGCTTGAAATGGCCAAACTACAATTGGAAGAAGCCAAAACAGGAATGACAAGCTTGGAAGAGGAGATCAAATTCTTACTGATCCCAAAGGATCCAGAAGACGGGAAAGATGTTGTTATGGAGATCCGGGCGGGGACAGGAGGCGATGAGGCCAGCATATTTGCAGGCGACCTTTTCCGTATGTATACGAAGTATTGCGAAAGCAAGGGATGGAAGACCAATGTACTGGACTTGAGTGAAGGTACAAGCGGAGGTTTTAAAGAGATCCAATTCGAAGTTTCGGGAGAAGAAGTGTACGGAACGCTAAAATTTGAGGCCGGTGTACACAGGGTACAGAGGGTGCCCCAGACCGAAACACAGGGGAGGGTGCATACCAGCGCGGCCACTGTTATGGTTCTTCCGGAAGCCGAGGAATTTGATGTGCAAATAGATCCAAAAGATGTACGAATAGATTATTTCTGTTCCTCGGGTCCAGGCGGTCAATCGGTGAATACAACCTATTCAGCAGTTCGATTAACCCACGTTCCGACAGGATTAGTTGCTCAATGCCAGGACGAGAAATCTCAGCATAAGAATAAGGATAAGGCGTTTAAAGTATTGCGCTCACGATTGTATGATCTTGAGTTGGCCAAGCGACAGGAGGCAGATGCAGCTAAACGGAATTCCCAGGTAAGCAGCGGAGATCGTTCTGCAAAGATCCGCACTTATAATTATCCTCAAGGGCGCGTTACCGACCACCGCATAGGATTAACATTATATGATCTTCAGAATATTATAAATGGTGATATACAAAAGATCATAGATGAGTTAAGATTAGTAGAGAACACTGAGAAACTCAAAGAATCCTCAGAAATTCTGTAACTAGATATGACCATAGATTCCCTGGTTTCTGAAATCCGAAAAAAGCGATCCTTTCTTTGTGTGGGTCTGGATACAGACTTGACAAAGATCCCAGAACACTTGTTGATCGAAGATGACCCTGTATTTGCTTTTAATAAGGCGATCATCGATGCCACACATACCTACTGTGTAGCCTATAAGCCAAATATTGCATTTTATGAAGCCCAAGGCGTTAACGGTTGGCGTTCTTTGGAAAAAACCATCGGATATTTGAATCATTATTATCCGGAGATCTTTACAATAGCTGATGCAAAAAGGGGAGATATTGGCAATACGGCACATCAATATGCCCGTGCTTTTTTTGAAGATCTTGATTTTAATTCCATTACTGTGGCACCCTATATGGGCAAGGATTCTGTAGAGCCATTTTTGACCTATGAAGGTAAATTCACAATTCTATTGGCCTTAACCTCAAACCCGGGTGCTTCAGATTTCCAGGTGAGTGAAAAGGCAGATGAGTCCTTATTCAAAAGTGTATTAAAGACTTCTAAGGGATATACTAATTCGCAAAGGTTGATGTATGTTGTAGGGGCGACGAAGACGGAATATATAAATGCTATCCGTGAAATTGTCCCTGATTCCTTCTTACTTATTCCCGGGATTGGCGCTCAGGGTGGAGATCTGAAAGCCGTTTGTGAATCTGCTATGACCGAAAAGGTAGGAATTCTTATCAATTCTTCCAGAGGGATCATCTACGCATCCCGTAATGCCGATTTTGCCGAGGCAGCCGCCGAACAAGCACATGCCTTACAAGAAGAAATGGCCAGTTTTCTGGCTAACTGATCAGAGGTTATTTTCCAGGATTTTTTTAAGCTGTGACGCTTTATTTGCGAAGAATTCCCGTAGCGCAGCATCCGCATAACTCAGATCCGCTGCCTTTGCTATGAAATCATTGTACCGGATCTGTAGTACGGCCACATC
Organism: Bacteroidia bacterium; assembly: GCA_018679315.1. GTDB lineage: Bacteria > Bacteroidota > Bacteroidia > Flavobacteriales > Flavobacteriaceae > HDS-28. The sequence continues at coordinate 2,487 of JAHHLF010000232.1, forward strand.
ATTATTACCATTTAAGATGGCCCTTGTTTCCCCCACTTTGCAATATTGTCTTTCCATTCTAGTTAATGTTCTAAAGAATATACGCGCAAAGTTGCCATCTGGATGCTGAAGCAAGTCGTATTCTGCTCAAAATGAGCATTTTTACCATTATTTAACAAATTGCAAACTGGATTAAAATTTGGATAAGGGCAGAAATTCGGGCTACTAAAAAAGAATAGACCCTGATTATTAATCAGGGTCTATTAAACTAACTAACTCAAAAAATACTAACTCAAATAATTTTTTACAAAACTCGGCAAACACACTACTTATAATATGTTGCTATGAGTAGATAACGTGAAGAATAGACCTCTTATTGTCTATAATGTTAAAATGATGAAATGTGCTAGATTGCGCACTTAGCTATATTAATAAAAGTCGGAGGAGGGGATCGCTACTTGACAGGATCAAAACCCCAGGAATTGTCCGGGCCCTGCAGGCGAATGGTTTTCATCCATGAATTCAATGACCTTCTGAAACTGCCAATCTCTGTTCTGAATAAATTGAGATATTCCTTTTCTTTAACCCCCATATGTTCAAGTCCATTGCAATAGGATAAAATATTTTTGATCATGATCTGGGTTAGATTTACATATTTCAAACGAACTACATTAGAATTTGAATTGGCCGCTTGGGCAATGTGCTCCGGAATCAAATGGGCATCCTGAACGATGTGATCTGCAATGGTATCCTGTAGGCTTCTGGATTGATATAATTGGAGCAAATCTTTGTTATAAGAGAAATAGGAAGCAATTTCCCTACTCATAGAAGTGAGCGCTAAAGCCTTCCGATAAACGGTTAAAGATGTAGGATTTTTATAGGGCATATAACACTGATTATTAGATTGTTAAAGGTACAAAATTTCGCCCATTAAAATATTTGTAATTCATAGTATGTTTGTATATTTACTTTATTATTTTAAGTAAATTTAAATAAATAGTTTGGAAAATAAATTAGATAGTATTAATTGGGATATATTAAGCGCTTTGCAATCTAATTCTCGTGCTACTTTTACCGAGATAGGTAAGCAAGTTGGTCTCACTGCACCTGCGGTTGCAGAGCGAGTTAAAAAGATGGAAGATCTTGGTGTCCTGGAAGGCTATCGTGCCAAATTATCCTTTGCCAAGTTGGGTTATCAGCTTAAGGCCATTATAACCCTCCGCGCATTTATGGGCAAATTAAAACCCTTTTTAAATATGGTCTCCAATTATGAAGAAGTGATCAATTGTTATAGAATTACAGGCAATGAGAATATCGTAATGGAAGTTGTCTTACGCGATCAAATGCATTTGGAAAAATTCATAGATAAATTGATCAGATATGGAGAAACCAGGACACATATAGTTCTTTCAGATATTGTAGCAGACGCCCCTATTAAACCTAACAAACTGAAGGAAACCTAGGCAAAGATGCAGCGGATATTTCTCTTTACTTATTTTAGTACCTTCATGGTAGTTTTACACCTAACACTCTCCATTAATTTTTGGCGGGATTTTTGATGAATGTAGATCGATGGCCAGTCGTATACGTTATTTTTTCCTTTTCATCAGTACTGTGATCTCTCTTCAGGCGCAAACTCTCACCCTGAAGAAAGGCGCGATCATGGATTCGCTTGCAACAGGGGAAGCGGTTTCCGAAACTTATTCTCTTTTTCTTCCTTCTAACTTTAACACGGATAGAACCTGGCCATTACTCCTGATTTTTGATATGGAAGGAAGATCTAGTCAGGCACTAAGAATGTTTAGCAATGTAGCAGAAGAACAAGGATATATTCTTGCTGGTCCCAATCATGTGAGCGATACCTTGTCTATTGCAGATAATATTCTTGTCACGGGAAGACTTCTGTCTTCCATTAAATCAATTCTACCCATTGCCTCCAACAGGGTTTATTCCGCTGGCTTTGGTTCTGGGGGAAGGATGGCAGGCTTAGTCCCTGTTTTTATTAACAATATCAGCGGAGTTCTATCTTGTGGTTCTGCTTTCCCAAATACCGAATTACTGAGTACGACGAATAGGTTTCACTATATCGGAATTGTAGGCAATGGAGATTATAACTATACAGATATGATCGAAGCCCGGCGTATGATGAATACATTGCGATTCACCAATCAGTTATATGTTTTCAAAGGAGGACATCACTGGCCTTCAACCGACTTACTCGGCCGGGCTCTGTCTCATTTTACCATTGCAGCCATGGGTAAAAAATTAATCGGTAAAGATGAGAACCTGATCGCATCGGCCTACTCTAAAGATCTCTCATCATATGAAACCTTAAAAAACTCAGGAGCCTTTTTACAAGCTGAACGTCATTTGAATGATATGCTGATGATCTATAGACCCCATCGCTCGATCGATTCATTACGTACTTTCCGCAAAACGCTGCGCAAGAACAAACAATTTAAAAATCAACAGCGTTTAAATACAAATTACCGCTTTAGGGAATCTCTGCTAAAAGATGATTATGCCTATTATTTAGAAGAAGATGTGCTCACCTACAACTATAATAATTTAGGCTGGTGGACATTCCAGATGGAAAAGCTAAAGACATTTTCAAAAAGCCCACTTTCAGAAGAGCAACTTATGGGCAAAAGATTGTTAGGATATGCCAACGCCCTGGTGGAAGACCAGGTGATCGTTTCTCAGGCAGAAGAAGACCCTGAAGCCGTGCTCCTGCTGTGGATGTTAAAAACTATTACGGATCCTAAAGACTTCCCTTATTACCTCAAGATCATCCGGGAAACTTCTTTACAAGAAGATTTTGGAACTGCATTGTTTTATTTGGAAGAAGCGCTCAAGAACGGTTTCACAGATCTGGATGCGCTTTCAGAACTGGAACACACCGGTCTATTGCGCATCATGCCGCAATACAGAGAGTTGCTGTCAACCTATTCCAAAGAATCCGAAGAATAAACCTATTGAGGTGTAATTCGGGCAACATCTTCTACATTCCAGTCAATGACCAATCCTTTTGCGATCGATCGGGCAATTTCTTTACCGTATAAAACTTCAGTCAGGTAGAGTGAGGCTTCAAAACTTTTAGCTCCTCCCGCGGATGTAATATATTTTCCGTCGTGTACAAATAAGACGCTATCGGCTACTTTTAAATGAGGAAATTTTTCTTTGTATAGTTCAATATCACTTGGGAAGGTTGTAGATAATACACTATCTAATATTCCCGCCTTGGCCAACACAAAGGCGCCGTCGCAATGAGAAGTCATAAACAACGCATTGCGGTCTACCGACTTTACAAAATTGATCATTCTGCGATCCTCGAGATCCGTATCCAAATGATGTTCTGCACTAGGTACAACCAATATATCAATAGGCGGCAGGCCTTCTTTTGTGTAATCATAATCCGGTAAAATACGCACCCCCTCAAAAGACATTATGGGCTCGAGCGTATTGGCTACGGTAAACGTGTTCATGGCTTTAATGCCTTCCCTGTATTGCGTATGTTGAAAAATATCGAATGGGGCTGTAAACTCTGTGTTATAAACTCCGTCCATTAATAGAAAAGCGACATTATATCTTCCATCTACCAGAGGCCGGGGTTTTAAAACCGGATTCTCCAAAGCCATTTCCACTTTGGGCTCCTTGCACTGACAAAGAAGAAAACAGCAAAACAGGAGTACAATTTTTTTCATGATCTCTCAGAATTTGTGTTAAAGGTCGCCTAAAATTGCAATTCGTAAAAGTTGATTTCATTAATTTGTAAGAGTAATCACTCCTCTTATGCGAATACGGATCCTTGGTTCCGCACTATTTCTTATCTTTTTTTTCGGGTGTAAAGGAGAGAAAAGATATCACGATGAAGTTAGCAAGACTCTGTCATCCAGTTCGGAAGTCGTTACTGAGATTCAAACTTTTCATGAACATTTGAATGAAGAATTCAGGGATCCTGAGCGCAGTCCATTGCCGGATCGATATAAGAAAAATTTTCTCGCCCTGGATTTCTACGATCCCGATACCTCATTCAGGGTTTGGGCCAAATTTACTCGCACTCCTGAAGCGGTTCCTTTTTTCATGCCTACTACAACTACCAGGGTAAGTACGGAGGTCTTATATGGATTGGCTGAGTTTAAATTTGATAGTATTCAAGTTCAGTTAGAACTTTATAAGAATGTTGCCGGAGAACCGGATTCCGCAAAAAAAGATCTCTTTTTGCCGTTCCTGGATCAGACAAATGGCGAAAGCACCTATTCCGGAGGTCGTTATATAGACCTGCCCATTCCTGAAACGGATTCTATATTAATCGATTTTAATAAAGCCTATAATCCGTATTGTGTCTACAATAAGAAATACTCTTGTCCGATTGTCCCTACGGTAAATACAATACCCATCGCTATTGAGGCGGGCGTAAAAGATTTTATACCAACAAAAAAACCCTGATCGAAAGATCAGGGTTTTGGGCTGGATCGCCCGGCGTCAAACTAACTAACTCAACATAT
>JAHHLF010000124.1 GCA_018679315.1 Bacteroidia bacterium
CGGTAATTGTATCGGCTTTCTCTTTGGGATGCTGACCTAATTGAACGAGATTATCAAAAAGCTCATGTACATTGGTCATATTAAAATTACCTGCAACGATCAGGTTGCGAGGCATCCAATTATTCTGACGTAAAAAAGGATGTACCGTTTCTAAACTATTCTTTCCAAAAGTGCCATAGCGCACATGTCCCAGCATTAATTCACCTATATAGGTCAGATTGCTTTTCTGCCAGGAGACATCATCCTCCTTACCCGGATTCTCACCCAGTAAGGTACCCACACGGGCATTGATCTGGTCAAAAATATCTTGAATGGGTTGGGGTTGCACCGAACGGATCCTGCTCATATAACGCTCCCCGGGAGCCATATTCAGTTTGATGCTCGCAAAGCCCGCCCCATCTTGGCCACGGTTGTGCTGTTTCTCCATCATCAGGTACATCTTATGTACAGGATAAAAGGCTGTGCCGTATTTTTCCTTGTAGTACTCAAGGGGTTTACGCAAGCGGATCAGGGATATTCCGCATTCGTGCTTGATAGCATCACTCATGAAGTCTTCTTCTAAGCGTTAGCAGTTTGGGTATCATTGCAGCTCAATATCAAATTGGGTCAATTCTCTAAATTGTCTGAGTCGGTTCGTAACCTCCTTTTCAGTAAGGTTAAGCATGCGCTCTGTGCCAAATCGTTCCACACAAAAGGAAGCGAGATTGGATCCATGAATGACGGCGTTTCGCATATTATTAAAAGACACATTCTGTGTTTCTGCCAGATAGCCTACGAATCCTCCGGCAAAAGTATCGCCAGCCCCGGTCGGATCAAATACTTCTTCCAATGGCAGGGCCGGTGCAAAGAAAATATTGTGTTGATTAAACAACAAGGCACCGTGCTCTCCTTTTTTGATCACTACATATTTGGGTCCCATATCATGAATTACGGCCGCAGCTTTAACCAGCGAGTATTCATCACTTAATTGCCTGGCTTCCGCATCATTAATCGCGATGACATCCACCTTTTTAATTACTTCCATTAGGGAATCCATGCTATGATCCATCCAATAGTTCATAGTATCGAGCACTACTAATTTTGGCCGATAGTCCATTTGGCGCAGCACACTCAGCTGAATATCGGGGTGCAGGTTGCCAAGCATTACGACATCTGCATCTTTGAAATGTTCTGGAACTTTTGGATCAAAGTCTGCCAGGACATTGAGTTCCGTGACCAATGTATCTCTACTGTTCAAGTCATTGTGATAGCGACCACTCCAAAAGAAGGTTTTCCCTCCTTTAATAACTTCAATGGCTGAGGTATCAATATTTTCATCTTTTAACAGATCGATGTAAGAAGAAGGAAAATCTTCACCAACAACAGAAACTATAGCTGATTGTATATTATATCTGGAGGCAGCCAGGCCAATAAAAGTACCAGCCCCGCCCAAAATTTTGTCGGTTTTTCCGAAGGGTGTTTCGATAGCATCAAATGCAACCGTGCCGACAATCAGAAGCTTACCCATAGGTAGAGATCATTTGCTGCAAATATACCTTTTTTAGAACGCAAATCAGGCAGGGAAATTCATGCATTAGTTAAGGGATTATTTCCTGCCAAAATCTGCGGGAATCTCACCCCATGCTTTGGTTTCCCATTTAACGATGGGCGTGTCATAATCGTTTTTTTTAAGCCAGCTTGTAGCACGTCTGATCAAATCAAATAGAACTGTATTCTCTGGCCGTTCTTCGAGCTTTGTGTTGCATTTTTTGCGACGCACCCAACCAATTGCGGTACGCGAATCTGAATAGAGTATCCGATCGCTCTTTTTTTTCTTCAGAAAGGCAAGTCCATGTACAATGGCAAGAAATTCCCCAATATTATTTGTTCCCTCTGGAAATGGCCCTTGCTTAAAAAATTGTTTCCCACTCTTGGTATCAACACCTCTGTATTCCATTTGCCCGGGATTACCTGAAGACGCTGCGTCCACTGCGATGGAATGATAATTCGGCGTTCCGATCTTGCGAAGTTCTTCTGCGGATAGAGTACCCTTTTTTTGCCCTTTTCCTACATAGGCCTTGTAATTGCTGTTAAAAGCCTCTTCAGCTTCATCCCTGGATGTAAATGCTTTGTACCTGGCGCCTTGAAATCCTTTTATCTGTGCATTACAATCTTCCCAACTTGTATAGATGCCGGGCCTCTTGCCTTGCCAAACCACATAATATTTCTGTTTTTTAGCCAATTGTACTAGTTTAAGAGCTCCCGAATTACTTCCGGATAATGCTGGTATTCAAGCTGGTGGACCTTTTTGGCAATGTCTTCCGCACTGTCTTGAGGGCTAACCGCTACCTGGGCCTGCCTGATGATCGCCCCTTTATCATAGGCCTCATTCACATAATGGATGGTAATCCCGGTCTGTTTATCCCCGGAATCTTTAACCGCTGTATGCACATGCATGCCATACATCCCTTTTCCTCCATATTTAGGCAATAAAGCCGGGTGAATATTTAGTATCCGTCCTTCAAATGCCTGTACGATAGATTTCGGAACTTTCCACATAAAGCCGGCAAGCACTATAAGGTCTGGATTAAGTTTTCTCAGTATTTCAAGCACCGTATCTGATCGATAGAAAGCCCATTTATTGAAATACAAAACACTGATATTTAATCGATTACACCGATCAATTACTTTGGCATCCCTTTTGTTGGTCAGGACAGCAGAGATACTTACGTCAGGATGGTCTTGAAAGTAGTTGGCTATGGCTTCCACATTGGTTCCCGAACCCGAGGCAAAAAGCACCAATTTTTTCTTAAAACCTGCCTGCATTTATGAACTTTAGATTTATGGCGAATGTACTATTCTTGGCCATAAAATGTGTAACTTACTAGACAATTTTCTTGTCTAAATATCTAGATAAAGGCAAAGTTTTATATTTTTGCCAACGATTTAAAAATTTAAAACCAAATTAATTATGTCAGACATTGCATCACGAGTAAAAGCTATCATTGTTGACAAGTTGGGAGTTGATGAGAATGAAGTAGTCGCAGAAGCTAGCTTTACGAACGACCTTGGCGCTGATTCCTTGGATACAGTTGAATTGATCATGGAATTCGAAAAGGAATTTGATATTCAGATCCCAGATGATCAAGCCGAGAACATTGCTACCGTTGGTCAAGCCATAAGCTATATAGAAGAGGCTAAGTAAATACGAGCTATCTTAATATAAGATGTAAAATTATCCATGTGGTAAGTTTTCTGCATGGATAATTTTTTTAATTTTCACAAAGGTTAGATATCTACCAAAAACAAGACTATGCAGTTAAGACGTGTTGTAGTCACCGGGTTAGGAGCCCT
>JAHHLF010000234.1 GCA_018679315.1 Bacteroidia bacterium
CCCCTAAGCACATGACCATTCTTAAAGCCTATAGTCTATGGAATTTTTTGTCAATTGTAATACCTCTACATTGGCGCCGTACACCCAACCACTTGATACCTACCGTGCGGCACATTTGTACAGGCGATTGGGGTTTAGTGCCTCAGTAACCACCATTAACCAAGCAGTTGGTCAAACTGCAGGATCAGTTGTTGACAATCTGATCAATGAAGCTATTAACATTCCTCCTACAGCGGCCCCAATTTGGGCCGACTGGAATAACAGTAATTATCCCGCTGATGATGACGCTGCCGGCGCTATGCGCAGAGCACAACAAGAGGAATGGCGGATCGCTTACACCAATGGTTTATTAAACAATAACCTCAGAGATCGACTCAGTTTCTTCTGGCACAACCATTTTGTCACAGAATTGGATGTGTATAATTGTAATTCCTTTTTGTATTACTACATCAATTGCCTGCAACGCAATTCCATTGGAAATCTCAAAACGTTTGTGAGCGAAATTGGCCTTACCGATGCTATGCTCTATTACTTAGATGGAGTTTACAACAATGGTAATAACCCGAATGAAAATTACGCAAGGGAACTGTATGAACTATTCACCTTAGGGGAAGGTCTCGGTTATACCGAAGATGATATTATTGAAACTGCACGTGCGCTCTCCGGATATGTAGAAAGGGGCGAAATTGGTTGTTCGCCTGTTCAGTTCGATGCAACAAGCTTCGATGCAGGTAGCAAAACCATCCTGGGTCAGACAGGAAACTGGGGATACGATGATGTCCATGATATTCTGTTTGCACAACGACCTAATGAGATCGCACAATTTATTTGCGGAAAGTTATATGCCTACTTTGTCCACCCGGATATTAATGATGATGCTGGAAATGCACAATCCATTATTAGCGGTATGGCTGGCACCATGGTGGCAAACAATTTTGAAATAGCCCCGGTTTTATCGCAACTATTTAAAAGTGAGCACTTTTTTGATGAAGAAGCCATTGGTGTGATCATCAAGAGTCCTTTTGATATGTACCTGAACCTTTACAATGAGTCTGGTTTCAGTTACGATGATACCAATGTAAATTTCAGTATAGATGCCAGTTCTATGCTGGGACAAACGCTATTTGACCCCTTTGATGTGGCCGGATGGCAACGAGACCGAACCTGGATCAATACCAACTTTATAATTGGTCGCTGGCTTACCATGGAAGTAGTCCTCGAGGGTTTCTTTCAAAATAACGCAGAACAATTCAGGACCCTGGCGATGGACGCAGTAGGGCCTGCGGACAGTAATACGTCTAATCCTGAGACGGTTGTAAGAGCTATCGTTGAAAAGTTTACGCCGAAAGGTCTCCTGACAGATCAAGATTTTGAAAATGCCATGTCTGTTTTCAAGATCGAGGATGTGCCTGAGAATTACTACGGATCGGATTATACCCCCGGAGGTTTAGGCCTTTGGATGCTTGCCGTAAGTGCAGAAGTACCCTCACAGGTATTCCTTCTGCTGATGCATTTATCAAGACAACCCGAATTTCAATTAAAATAAACTTACCCTTATGTGCCATAATCATATTCCCTTTAAAAATAATGATCATAACGCCCATGACGAGGAGCACAAGTACTGGAGCAGACGTTCCTTTCTCCAGGCCTTGGGTATAGCCGGTTCCGGATCGATGATGCTGGGAAGTCAAATGCTGACAGCCTCTGCTCCATCTCCGCTTACCGCTGCTATAGCTAACGCTGATACAGATAGTATCCTGATTTTGATCAGGCTCTCTGGTGGAAACGACGGGTTGAGTACAGTCATTCCAATCGAACAATACGATACCTATGCCAATGCCAGGCCAAACATCTATATTCCTGAGAGTAAGATCCTCAAATTAACGGATGAATTTGGAGTGCCTACTTACATGAATTCTCTCGAAGCCATGTGGGGAGACGGTCAGTTTAAAGCCGTTCATGGCGTTGGATACCAAAACCAAAGCTTATCGCATTTTACCGGTTCAGATATCTATGCGAATACAGATTTGACAACTACGGGTTTTACAGGCCTGAACACCGGATGGATGGGTCGGCATTTTGAAGAACTCTACCCGGATTACCTCATAAATCCGCCTGCTGCACCGGCTGCTATCCAGATAGGTAATTTTGGAAGTTTGGTCTTCCAGGGGGAAGAAACTAACTATGCTTTTGTCACTTCAAACATCGACCAATTGGAGGAAATCGCTGAAAGCGGTGTACAGTACAGCCTGGATCCTCAACTTTTTGATCAATGTATGTACGGGGATCAATTGAGGTTTTTGAGAGGTGTTGCAAATACAACTTATGAATATTCTGGTTTGATCCACGAAGCATACGAGCGTGGACAAAATCAGGTAGAATATCAGGATAACGGCTTTGCCCGTCAATTGGCCTTGCTGGCCCGTTTGATTAAAGGAAACCTGGGAACCAAAGTATACATGATCTCCATGGGAGGCTTTGATACCCACGGAAACCAACCTTTAGCACATGAACGCCTGATGTCCAATCTTTCGATCGCTATCAACAACTTCTATGAAGACTTGACTTTTACAGAACAGGATAGCAAGGTGCTTAGTATGACATTCTCTGAATTTGGACGCAGAATCTATGAAAATGGGTCTAATGGTACCGATCACGGAAAAGCTGCACCAACCTTATTTTTCGGATCTGGTCTTAACGGAAGTGCATTTGTAGGAGAGCATCCATCACTTGAAGCGCCAAATGGCCGGGGTAATTTAGAATATACGATGGATTTCAGGGACTTATATGCAACTGTCTTAGCCGAATGGCTGTGTGTCCCCATCCCATTAGTTGAACAACACTTATTGGGTCATGCATACAATCCAATAAACTTAGGATTTAATTGTAGCGGTGTAGAATTTCCGGATATCGTTTATAGTGATGACCCACCTACACCCCCTATGCCAGATGAACCCCCAGTGCCAGACAATCCAACACCGGATATGCTGGATGCTATCGTTCACAAACCCTTCTATCCCCAAAGTGGCAGCCCATCTATTTATTTGGAACTCCCATTTACGGCACATGTAGATATTACACTGTTTAATATCATCGGTCAGAAGGTTGGTACCATCTATAATGAGATGATGTTGGAAGGATCTGCAGAAATCGATATTCAATCGAATCTGCCGGATCACCTTTCTTCTGGCAAATACATTTACCGAATTCAAGTTCAAGACAGAAAACTTGCTAAATCTGTGATGGTTAGTTAGATAATACCCCACAAAACCCCGGGAATTCCCTGAATGTAAGGATACACAAAGGGAATCCCGGGGTAAATTTTAAATAAAGCCAAGTTTAAAACAAACATGGACAGGCCCGTTGAGGGCCTGTTTATTTTAGTATCGAAATTGATACTTTTAAGATTGTTTTGGCCCTCACCCGAATCTGCGACTTACAGGTACATTGAAATTGTCACCTTTGGACTATTTCAATATAGAAATTGCCCTGCAAAAATTTATTTTGATAGGTACTATTGACGAATTGGGAAGACGAAGTCAAGTTTTTTCATTAGATAACATCCATTTTATGTTATAAAAGATGAATTAATCATCTGAGCTATTCCTTTGTCATTTCGAAGGGTCTAGAATCAAAATAGTTACTTTTGTGCCTTAAGTAATGTACAAAGTGAGCGATCCAAAATATCCCGAAAGAATAACCATTACCGCTGCACTGCCCTATACGAATGGTCCGATCCATATAGGACATTTGGCCGGTGTGTATGTCCCTGCCGATATCTATGCCAGATACCTCAGGCTTCGGGGACATGATGTATTATTCGTGTGCGGAAGTGACGAACACGGGGTGGCCATTCCTATGAAGGCCAAAAAAGAAGGGATAACCCCTAAAGAGGTTATTGATAAGTACCATGCGATCATCAAGCGATCCTTTGCTGATTTTGGAGTCACATTCGATAATTATTCGCGGACATCGGCGCCAATACATCATGAAACCGCTTCTGATTTTTTTACCACTCTTCATAATAAGGAAAAGTTTATAGAAGAAACCTCAGCACAATTGTACGATGAGGAAGCCCAGCAATTTTTAGCGGATCGTTTTGTAATGGGAACATGTCCGAATTGCGGACATGATGAAGCCTATGGGGACCAATGTGAAAACTGTGGCTCATCCCTCAATGCGTTAGACCTGATCAATCCTAAATCGACCATCAGCGGATCCAAACCCAGTTTAAAAGAAACCACACATTGGTACCTTCCCCTGGATCAATACAACGACTTCTTGGAAGAATGGATCATCAAAGGACATAAATCTGATTGGAAGACCAATGTCTATGGGCAATGTAAATCCTGGATCGATGACGGTTTAAAACCTAGAGCGGTGACCAGAGATCTGGATTGGGGAATCCCCGTTCCCTTGGAAAAAGCAAAAGGAAAAGTACTCTATGTATGGTTTGATGCACCTATTGGCTATATCTCATCTACAAAAGAGTGGGCTTCAGAAAAAGGGGTGGATTGGGAGCCTTATTGGAAAGACAAGAATACTAAATTGGTCCATTTTATTGGAAAAGACAATATCGTATTCCATTGCATTATTTTCCCATGTATGTTAAAAGCCCATGGCGACTATGTCCTCCCGGATAATGTGCCGGCAAATGAGTTTCTGAACCTTGAAGGGAACAAGCTATCAACTTCCAAGAATTGGGCGGTTTGGTTACATGAATACCTGGAGGAATTTCCAGGATTGCAGGATACCTTGCGATATACGCTCACAGCGAATGCCCCTGAAACCAAGGACAATGATTTTACCTGGAAGGATTTTCAGGCCCGCAATAACAACGAACTAGTCGCCATATATGGGAACTTTGTTAACCGGGTGGTTGTGCTTACCCATAAATATTTTGACGGCAACGTTCCTTCATCATCATCCTTTACCGATTCAGATAAGCAAGTACTGAATGAGGTAAAGAAATTTCCTGAAAAAATCGGGTCCTCTATAGAGCGTTACCGCTTCCGGGAAGCGTCACAAGAATTAATGAATTTGGCGCGATTAGGGAATAAGTATTTAGCCGAGGAAGAGCCCTGGAAGGTGATCAAAGAAGATGAATCGCGCGTAGAAACCATTCTTTATGTTGCCATTCAGATCGTTGCAGCCCTGGCTGTAGTTGGCGAACCCCTGCTACCTTTTACTTCAGAGAAACTGAATCGGATTTTGAACCTGGATCAATTGTCAGTTCAATCTGGATGGGAAGATATAACTGAAGGAACAAATCTGATCCCGGGCGGACATACCCTTGGCCGACCTGAATTAGTATTTCGTAAAATAGAAGATTCTGAGATCCAGGTTCAATTAGATAAATTGATGGCTACTAAACTGGCCAATGAAAATAAAAACACGAAACTCATGCCACAGAAAGACACGATCACCTTCGAAGATTTTAGCAAATTAGATCTTCGGGTTGGCACGATCACCGAGGCAGAAAAAATGCCAAAAACAAAGAAACTCCTTGTCTTGAAAGTAGATACAGGATTAGATACACGAACCATTGTTTCAGGAATCGCTGAAGATTTTGATCCTGGGGATATCGTTGGCAAGAAAGTCACCGTGGTGATCAATCTGGCGCCAAGACCCTTGCGAGGGGTGAATAGTGAGGGAATGATCTTAATGACACAAAATGAAGAAGGAAAATTGGTGTTTGTCAACCCGGATGAATCTGAAGTTGGCAATGGCGAAACCATAAATTAGACTGGATAATCCTATGGGCATCCACTGATCAATATCATAGTTGAAGAAAACCAGATTATGTACCTTTAACAGAAATTAGAACGCTATGTTAACTTCAAAAATGGAAAAGGCGCTGAACGCCCAGATTCGCGTAGAAGCAGAATCCTCACAAGTATATTTATCAATGGCATGCTGGGCCGAAGTAAAAGGCCTGGAAGGGATCGCGCAATTCATGTATAAGCATTCCGATGAAGAGCGAATGCACATGTTGAAGCTAGTTAAATATGTCAATGAACGTGGTGGACACGCCATTGTATCGGAACTCAGTGCTCCGGACACAGATTTTGGGACCTTTCAAAAAATGTTTGAGCAGTTGTACGATCATGAAATTTTTGTATCTAAATCCATTAATGAGTTAGTACATGTTTCCCTTGAGGAAAAAGATTACGCAACACACAATTTTCTGCAATGGTATGTAGCAGAGCAGATCGAGGAAGAAGCATTAGCCCGCACCATATTAGATAAGATAAACCTGATAGGAAATGACAAGGGTGGACTCTATCTGTTTGATCGGGATGTGCAAATGATCAACGTGGAGAGTGCAGCTGCAGATACGGCTCAATAGATTTGATTTTTCTTATTTAGATTCAATCAAAATAAGTATTTTTACCTGTAAATTTATCAGATGGGTAAAAAGCGAAATAAGAATAGTAAGGAGAAAAAGATCGTACAGATCCTCCTGGCCCATCAAAAAAAGTATCACTCCGAAGTTTTAAAGAAAGGCTACAAAGAAGAGTGCTGCAAGAAATATAAAAAGGCACAGAACAAACGTTGCAAACGATGTCCGTGCCTTGACCTTTTTAAACAAGTGGCATAAGAACCCTGTAGTACGTACTACCCTGTAGCACGTGCTACAGGGTTATTATGCTTTCCCAAGCATGAGTAATTCATTGCAACGCACCTCCGTCACATAGCGCTTCTCACCTTCTTTGGTTTCATAAGTACGGTGCATGAGTTTCCCCTCTACCGCTACCTCCTTGCCTTTCGCGAGATAGTTTTCAACGATCTCTGCCGTTTTCCCCCATGCCACAACATTATGCCATTGAGTTTCGGTCACTTTTTCACCTTCCTTGTTTTTGTAACTGTCATTTGTGGCTATCGAAAATTTAGCCAGCTTAGTTCCATTTTCCAGGGTTACGATCTCCGGGTCCTGTCCTAAATTTCCAATCAACTGTACTTTGTTTTTAATCGCGTTCATTTTACTAAATTTTAAGGTTAAACAGTTAATACTATCAGACACTATTGATCTGACACTGCAAACATAATTGGGAACTCAGGCCGGATTCGGTTCGTAACTATTTATTTTCGTTTGCAAATATTTGTAATCATTTGGAAACCTTTTTAACATTGATTTTCAATATGTTATATATGATTTGTGCAATTTGTATCTTTAGAAAAAATCGAACCAATAAATTTTAAATACTCCTATGAGACTCCTCATCGCAATTACGATCAGCCTGTTTTTTCTTCCTGTTAATCTTCAATCCCAACGCAGAAAAAAGAAAGCACCCGAACCTGTCATTAAAATTCATGATTCTGTATTTCACGGTTTGAAATGGAGGAACATCGGTCCGTTCAGAGGGGGCCGAAGTGTGGCTTCCAGCGGTGTCGTAAAACAACCGATGACTTATTATATGGGAGGCACCGGTAGCGGTATTTGGAAAACTACCGATGATGGCATTACATGGAAAAATGTTTCCGATGGCTTCTTGAATAC
>JAHHLF010000211.1 GCA_018679315.1 Bacteroidia bacterium
AAAGTACACAAATTCTTATGAAAATGTAATGCACTAATAAGGTCTGATTAGTTGTGGATCTTAACTTTATTTTCGACCACCGTTTTAATAGGAACTACGATCTTGCCTTCTTCGGTAGAGAGTGTAAGACTGATGTTATCAATACTCTCAATAGTCCCCTTCAATTTCCCAATACTGATCATATCACCAACTGCATATTGTTTTCGCGTATAGAATGTACGCAGGACATCACCGATGACATCTCGTGAACCAAGTCCGAACCCAAGGGCAGCTGCCAATAAAAATGCTCCCAGGATCATCGTGATGTTACTGGTAATAATGGTCGTATCGATTCCAGCCTGATTTAGGGCAGTAATGGTCACAAAAATGGCAATGATGTAGAAAACAATACTACTGATGATCTTAGAACCACCAATACCCATGGAATCAAAAACACTGAGCAACGCTTTCTTTATAAGTCGGGCTGCATAAAGACCGATCATAAAGATCACCATGGCGCTTAGCAGTATGGGAAGGTATCGCAACAAGTTGGCGATCTCCTCGGAGATCACAGAAAGTTGCATGATGTCAGCAGCAACGATTATGAATACCAGCCACAGGAGCCATTTCACAAAGCTGAGAAGGATCACAGCTATATCGATCTTTACCTTGCTTTCACCAAATAGCTTTGCTTCATTTATCTTATCAGAAGCTGTATCGATCTTTATGAGCTTAAAGACTTTTTTTAATATAAAGCGAATGATCTTATTGAAGATCCAGCCAAAAACGAGTACGATAATCGCCCCTAGCAGGCCAGGTAAGGCGCCTGCTATATCCTGGATGATATTTGACAGGGTGTCAAAGGTTAAATTTTTCCATTCATTGATCGTGTCCATGCGTGTCAGTTTATTATGTTAAGTTACGATTCTAGCGTTTATTAGTCCTGAACATTCCTTCTATTACAGAGCCGTAGTTCAATGTAAGCAAAGAAGCCATGTCCATGATAAACCTGGCAATTGCTATATCGCTCATTACCTTCTTTTTCATGTGAGGAGGCGCCTCTAGTAAGGAGCGTTCTAAATCCTTAAACGGGTTGTTTTTAAGATCAGCCATACTATTCTAAGGTATTATAGGTTTCTAAAATCCGGGATTTCGCCCGTTTTAATCTCATTTTTACTGCACTTTCGCCTACTTCCAGCAAGCTCTGCAGTTCTTTAATGGAAACATCATCTTGATACTTTAGCAAAAGGATCTTTTTATCATCCGGATCTATCAGATCAAGAGCGCGTTGCAATTTTTCGGAACGCATTTCAAAGAGTGAGTCATCCGATATTTCTTCCCTCACCTTGTGTTCAGATTTCTCGATCGGACTCGATTTATCGCTCATCTTTCGTTCCTTATTTCTGTTGACATAATTCACACAAAAATTATAGGTGAACGAATACAACCAACTGGAAAATTTAGACCTGCCTTGAAAACTTTTCAATTTTACAAAAAGCAGTAAGAACACATCCTGGGTCAGATCTTCAGCTTCATCTTCTGAACGTGCAAAGCCATAGCATTTATTATAGACCATTTTGACGTACCGGTCATAGAGTACGCCAAAAAGCATCGTATTATTATCCTTCGTGATCCGCTCAACGAGCTCCAGATCCGTTAGATCTTTATAAGGATCTTCCCTTCCCAATGTGTTCTTGGTCTGCTTGTTTAATAGTATAAGACACAATTGTTTGAGAAAAGTCACCATAAAAGAGGATCAATTTTATGCTACTGGCGGGGAAGTTGTCACTTTATTCAAAAATACATCAAAGTTGGCCTCAAAAAACACTCTATATTTGACGAAAATCTATTTCTGTGAAACATTGTATCTATTTATTACTTGCCCTACTTATCATTGCCTGCCAGGAAGCCCCTAAAAAAAAGATGGAGACCAGTTCACCTAAATCGCTGCTAGACAGTATTGCAGATGCTTATGGCTACCAGTCCTGGGCAGATGTCGAGCAGATCTCATTTACATTTAATGTGGATCGCCCGACAAGGAAATCAGCCCGATCCTGGCACTGGGATATCAAAAACAGTTTGGTCAGGTCTACTATAGATACCGTTACCGTGCAGTATAACAAACAGCAGGTAGACAGTACTATGATGGGTGTTGATGCAAGGTTTATAAATGATTCATATTGGCTTCTGTTCCCGTTTAAACTTGTGTGGGACAGGGACAGTTTTACGTATGAAGTTGAAAGCATGAATGAGGCATCCAATAAGGAGGTTGTAAATAGAAAAGTCACCATTTCGTATGGAGATTCGGGAGGATATACCCCGGGAGATGTCTATGATTTTTATATAAATTCCGATTATCATATTACTGAATGGACATGGAGAAAAAGTAATGACTCCGTGGCCAGGATCCGTACCAAATTGGCAAGACCTGAACACTTCAACGGATTGTGGTTTAATACACATCATCAAGGTGAGGATGAGTTATCAATTTACTTCAGCGGCGTAGAGGTCTTACTGAAGGATTGATCCCCTCCAATAAAAAAGTAAATTCCGTTTCAACTCCTCCAATACTCAAAGAAAAGCCTCTTTAAAATACGCTTTTCATCGAGCAATTGTGCAACCCCTACCCCGATAAACAAGTAATTTAAACACTTGAACGAAGATTTTGATTTTAATCGAGATTTTCTGAACCTTAACCTTTTAAATTCTTCTTTTACAGCACTTTAGAGGAAATTTGTCTTTAAGAAATCAATAGAATCTAACCCGTCCCGCTAGAAATGGGACACTGATTGAAAGCAAAATTGATGACGAAAATGAAGTTGAAAAAATCAAAATCACACAAGTAGATGAAGTAAACAAGTAAAACGTAAGTTTTCCCCTGAATCTACGAGCCGTTTCGTCCCAATCTAAACGTTAATCTTAGCCCTATGCACAAAACTACTTTCACCAACTCTTTTTGGCAATTTATCCTGTTACCAGTCTTGTTCTTTTTTACATGGCAAGGTACTTCACAGGTAAAGAAAGCATTTACGCCAAGGTACAACGCCACCGTCAAAGGTGATGTGACCATGATCGCCAACAATATGTTGAGTGCTCATCCGACCAATTCATTCAATACTCCCGGTGTTGATAACCAGGATAGTGATAACCGTGTTTTTGTAGATATCGATTTTGATGCATCTACGTTTAATTCCAGTAGTGCAAATTTGACAAATCCAGAGCCGGGTGTTTCTTGTTTGGAATTCACTGGTGCCTATTTGTATTGGGCTGCTTCTGATAAAGAAGATGGAGGTGATACACAAAATGACGATACCTGGAGCCATAACAATGTTAAATTGATGCTACCGGGTTCATCATCCTATTCTACTTTATCAGCCGATGAAGTTTTATATTATGGACGTCCGGAACATTTCTATAATGATCCTTACATCTGTGTTAAAGATATTACGAGTTTAATACAAGGGCTTTCTAGTCCTTATGGAAAATATCAAGTTGCCAATGTGAAAGCAGCTTGGGGAGGTATGGATATCCACAACGGAGGAAATGTTGGTGTTGCCGGTGGATGGCAGATCGTCTTTGTTTACGAATCCAACGATTTAACGAGAAAGAATATTACCCTTTTTGATGGGTATTCGCACATTGCCAACAACCAAACAACAGAATTTGAAGTCGATGGATTTTTGGCCGTTCCGACCGGTGATGTTAAAGCCAACCTTATAATAGGTTCCATCGAAGGAGATAATGATCTGGATCAGGATAACTTCCAGATTAAAAAACCAGATGGAAACTGGGAAAAAATTAGTACTGCTTTACGTGACGAGAACAATTTCTTTAGCAGTCGAATCACCCGAGATGGGGTGAATTTTGTGGATAGGAATCCAGCGAGTACGAATACCCTGGGATATGATGCCTCGGTTTTTGAATTGAACAATCCTGGTAATACTTTAATTGCGAATGGCCAAACCAGTACCTCATTTAGAGCTGCTTCCGGAAATGAAACTTACGGATTATATCTAGTAGGTTTTGCCATTGAAGTTTATGAACCCTCTTTGGGGGCATTGGAGTTTACGACCTCACCTTTGAATAGCGACTATGATCCCGGTGAAGTAGCAACTTTGTCGTTAAGTATCGAGAACACAGGAAACGACAATGTTCGAAACCTGGAGATCACTACAATCTTGCCTGCCGAAGTGGAATTTGATTCCACACAACCACTACCACCAGGAACAACTTTTACCTATAACAGTGGTACCCGGGAATTAATATTTAATGTTGAAGATGGATATACCGATGCGGGAGATCCACAATACAACATTGATTTTGATGTACTCGTAAACGGACAATGCTATTTCCTGGAAGGAGCTTGCGAAGGCCAATTCGAGATTCAGGCAGAAGCGACTTATACGGGTGAGATCAACCCGGCCACCCAAACCACCAATAGTTCAGGTACATTAGACGAGTGCGGAATGGGGAATCACGATCCCAGTATAATTACAATCAACCAACCAGCTCAATTAGGTTGGGCTACACCTGTTAATGGATTGGATACTGTATTAGAATGTGATGATGCAGCCGGTCTAAGTGCTGCACAGTCAATGGAGCCTGCTCCTGAAGACTGTACGTTCACCCTGGATAAAATATCAGGTCCCTTTGTTGAGGATCCGAGCTGTGAGGTGATCGGAACCTATACCAATACATGGACATTTACTGATGGATGTGGCCGTACTAGTGTTGCATTTACGCAGGTGATCACAGTAGAAGACAATACCGCTCCAACATTTAATGAAGCATTACCTGCAGATACTACTGCAGCCTTCGATAATATTCCTGCACCGGAAACATTAACTGCCACAGATACATGTGATACAAATCCACAGGTAGTTTTTAACGAGTCCTATATAGGTGATAATACCAGTACTACCTATATCATTGTAAGAACATGGACCGCTTCTGACTGTGCAAATAACCAAATTGAACATACACAAAAGATATATGTTACTGAGAATGGTGATCCTATTGGTTTAGCCATTAACGATGCCAGTGTGAATGAAAGTGCAGGTACAGCAGTCTTTACTGTTTCCCTCACCGGTGAAGTTACAGGCGGTTTTACTGTCGATTATTTTACAGTTAACGGCACCGCGATCGCTCCTGGAGATTTTACAGCTATTTCGACCACTCAACTATCTTTTACGGGAACACATGGAGAGGGACATACAATTAGCGTGACCATAAATGATGACTCGGTTGTTGAAGAGGATGAGAATTATGAAGTTAATCTTTCAAACCTGTCTACAACCGAAATTTCAATTAACGATGGTATCGGTGCCGGAACCATTATTGATAATGATTCGGCCTCGGTTTCAGTTAGTGACCTGACCGTGAATGAAGCCGTGGGAACAGCTCAAATTGAAGTCGTTCTGACGGGAAATACAGAAGAATCTTTTACTGTCGATTTTTCGACTGCAGACGGATCGGCTAATGCTGGAAGTGATTATTCAGCTGTATCCGGGCAAATTACATTCCCATCAAATAGTACAAATGGAGCGATTGAAGTGATCAATGTTCCTATTACAGATGATAATTTTATCGAACCTAGCGAGGATTTTCTGGTTGATTTGACAGGAATATCTGCTACTGGATCCATAACTATTGCCGATAATCAGTCGATAGTTACAATAAACGATAACGATGCTACAGGAACAACAGGTATCTCTTTTGATGCTACCGATGTAACGGTTAACGAAGATGCCGGTACAGCTACCTTTACAGTAAGCCTGGAAGGAAACGTACAAGGTGGGTTTACGCTCGATTACGCTACTGCCGATGGCAGTGCCCTTGCCGGTGCAA
>JAHHLF010000216.1 GCA_018679315.1 Bacteroidia bacterium
ACGGCATTTAGTTCGATAGATGTACTGAATTCACCTGTATCGGCACTGGATACGGCAGCACCTCCCATTCCGATCCGATAGTTATCCCCGCCCAGAATGACAATTTTATCTCCTTTTGAAGGGGTATCTTTCTTTGCCTGAGTAGCTTTTCCAAAACCAATACCCCCGGCCATCATGATGACCTTGTCATACGCCAATTTCCTTTCATGCTCCTCGTGCTCAAAAGTGAGCACAGAACCAGCTATCAATGGCTGTCCAAATTTATTTCCAAAGTCGGACGCCCCGTTGGACGCTTTTATAAGAATATCCATTGGGGTTTGATACAACCAGGGTCTTGCATCCATGGCCTCTTCCCAGGCCCTGTTTTCTTCGAGTCGGGAATAGGCCGTCATGTATACTGCTGTGCCGGCCAGGGGTAAGGATCCTTTTCCACCTGCTAGTCGGTCACGTATTTCACCACCGGAACCTGTTGCTGCTCCATTGAAAGGTTCAACGGTAGTTGGGAAATTATGTGTTTCTGCCTTAAGGGAGATAACGGTGTCTACGTTTGTTTCCTGGTAGGTATCCGGTTTATCCGCCGATCGTGGTGCAAACTGCGTAACTTTTGGCCCTTCGATAAAAGCAACATTATCCTTATATGCAGAGACAATACTATTTGGATGTGTTTTCGATGTTTTTTTGATCAGGGAAAAGAGGGACTCCGGTTTTTCTTCTCCGTTGATGACAAAGGTGCCGTTAAAGATCTTGTGCCGGCAGTGTTCCGAATTCACCTGGCTAAAACCGAAAACTTCAGAATCGGTAAGAGCCCGCCCTAAACGCGTAGACAGCTCCTCTAAATATCCTACTTCTTCGCCACTTAGCGCAAGGCCTTCTTCCTGGTTGTATTTGGCAATGTCTTCAATATTCCGGATGGGTTCGGGCTCTATGTTAATGGTAAATAGTTCCTGGTCCAGCGAACTGTATTTCTGGGAGAGCATCGGATCAAATTCCGTGAAATCTTCCGTTACAGCCTGGTATTCTTCAATTCGCAAAATTCCCTGAATGCCCATGTTCTGGGTGATCTCGGTCGCATTAGTGCTCCATGGAGTGATCATAGCCGCCCTGGGCCCAACAAAAAAAGCGTCTACAGACGCCTCCTCTATTTTAGGTTGCATACCAAACAGCCAGCTTAATTTGGCCACATCCTCTGAAGGAAACTGATCCGGTCCTTCAACTGCATAGATCAGGGAATTTGGGTCACCAAAAAAATGGATCATGGGCTGTGGTGAATTAGAAGTCACAAATTTAATCGATTTCCCTATTATTTGGCAATTGGATCAAAGGCAGTTATTAAGAAGAGGTTGTTGATTACTTGCGAATCATTTGCCCCACATAGAAGCCATCAAATCCTGTAACGCTAGGCCAAAGCGTGTACTCTTCTGTTAATTCAAATCCGGCACCTGCTTCGCTACTTAAAAATTCACGGACTTGTTTGCCATTCTCAGAGGGGAGGATTGAACAGGTAGCATATACCAAGGAGCCCCCTGCCTTGACCAAGGGGGCATAGGACTGAAGGATATCCTGTTGTAATTCCCGGTAACGCTGGATCTTTTTCATGCTAAGTTTCCACTTGGCATCCGGATTGCGCCTCAAAATCCCCAGACCTGAACAAGGGGCGTCTATCAGTACTTTATCTGCCTTGCCACTATATTCGGAAAAGTCTGTATTCTTATCCGCTAACAAGGTTCGTATCCCTTCGATGCGGCTCCGTCTTGCCCGCTTTTCCAGTTCATACATCTTTTTAGGATAAATGTCTATGGCCAAAATCTCCCCCTGGTCTTTTAACAATGCGGCCAAATGCAAGGATTTCCCACCAGCACCTGCGCAGGCATCAACAATGAAATCTCCTTCCTGTGGGTCTACCAAAGGCGCTATCATTTGAGAGTTCGCATCCTGGATCTCAAAATGCCCCAGTTTAAAGGCTTTCAGATGTTGCACTGCTCTTCGTTTTTTTAATCGCAAGGCATCAGGAAAGCCATGGATCTTTTCTGTTTCGACGCCTTCTTCCTTCAACCACTGCTGCAACCGTTCAGGATAGGTCAGCAAGGTATTCACCCGAAGGATCACATCAGCTTCCTGGTTGAGTACATGGAGCTCTCTTTCCCATCGCTCCTCTCCGAGTTCTTCCACCCCCAAATTGTCCAGCCAGTCAGGAATAGATTCCTTAAGGGTCCGCCGGGTTACATTGTTGAGTGCTTCTTGCACCTGCTCAGTATCAAGTTCCTTAATTTCTGCCCAATCAGGTAAGGCATAGCCTTTTTCCGCGGCCCAGATCCAAAATAAGGTCTCATGATCCGTTCTCCCGACCAGGTCGGCAGCAACTGCCTCATACTTTCGCTTATATCTCACGATATCGTAAATAGACCCGGCCACTAACCGCCGGTCGCGGGAGCCCCAGCGTTTCTGACTTTTTAAAAGGCGCTGAACCGTATCATCTGCTTTAGCATTCTTGCCAAAAATGGCATTTAGTGCTTTTGTAACGGCTTGTATCTGATTTCTGTGAAATTTTATATTGGACAAGACATTGATTTAGTTTGGCAGTAAATGTATAAAAAAAGGGAGGCCTAAACCTCCCTTTCGTACAAACGCTCCAAATCATCGCTCTACACTATGACTACTTTAAAGCCACTTCTTCTTTTCTTGTAATACACACCTCTGTACTTATAGAATCGCTTTCCTCTCACATACACGATCTTATGTCCGCGTGGCAATACATTTATGCGTAAACCTACAGGGGCTGCACATACAACATATTTCCTTCCATATGGCTTGTACCATACGCCGGCGGCAAATCTGTATTTCATGCCGTGGAATTTATAGATCTTAGGTTTGTGGACTGTGGTTACTACAGTTCCATGTCTCGGGTAAACTTTTACAACTCGCTGCGCTTCTGCGCTGTTAAAGGCGCCTATCATAAGGGCCATCACTATAAGTATTTTCAAGGTTTTCATAGCAAAATATTTTAAATGATTATACTTCTAAGACTACAGCTTAAGCCCATGGTTTAATAAAAAAGGAAGCCGTTTGGCTTCCTTTTAGGTGTTTTATCGAAATCAGCTTCATCCGCCCTTGCGACGTTTTTGTATCTCTTTCAACAATCTCTTTTTGAAATCTTCTTCGGCCCGAATTAGCATAAAACTCTTCTTTGCACTTATCACTTCGCTCATGCGTTCCATATAGGCAATATGCAGCCTGTGTTTTTCGGCTTCCAGATCCAACAATTTATCAAGCAGTCTCGAAGCTTCTCCCTCTGTCAGGTATTCGAAATCCTGCAATTTACTGAGTACATCAACCCGTTCTTTTCGCTTGATCGCTTCAATATTTTCCTCATGTTCATTGTAAAGGGGCCAGAATACTTGCGCTTCTTTACTGGTCAAATTCAAACGCTCGGTGATAAAGGCTACTTTGAGGGATTTAATCCGCTCACGGCCCGGTCTGTTTTGCGAAAAAGCAAACGTACCCACCAGCATGAAAAGTACCAATACCCCAATTTTGACTCTATTCTTCATCATACTCCAAGTTTAATTCATCTAAATCATCTATGGTATCATCCAGATACTCCATTATATTTTCATCTTCAACATTCAATTCTATTATAGCATCTTCTTCGAAAACATCTTCCGGGATGAATTCTGCCAATTCATAGGAACTCAATCCCAATTCATCCTCATCTAAGTAGGCCTCAATATCTGCACTTGCGAGCGTATCAAAACTGGCCTCTTCTGTTCCCTTCCACGGGATCAGGACGACAAGCAGGAATATTGCAGCAATGGAAGCTGCAGCCACCCAGTATTGTCTGTAGGAACGCATTTGCACCACTTTGGTCTCCTTGGGTTCCATGCGCGACATCAACTTTTCATTGAAAGATTCAAGATACCCCTCCGGCATGCTGAATCCGTCATTTTCAGGAACTACCTGGGATTCCTCCCCAACTTTGTCGAGGATCCGGTCTGTGAGGTTATCAAAATACCCTTCCGGTGTT
The DNA here is from genome assembly GCA_018679315.1 of Bacteroidia bacterium. Lineage (GTDB taxonomy): Bacteria > Bacteroidota > Bacteroidia > Flavobacteriales > Flavobacteriaceae > HDS-28. The sequence continues at coordinate 4,022 of JAHHLF010000216.1, forward strand.
TTAAAGCCCTTATGTTTCTTCCAATCTTTCATGTCCTAGGTTTAGACGTCTTTTTCGCCTAAAGGTTTAATTTTCTTTCAAATAGCTTTCAATCTTTTTCACTGCAAGGTGGTACGAAGCTTTGAGTCCGCCCACCGAGGTTTCCAGTATTTCTGAAATTTCCTCATATTTCAGTTCTTCAAAGTACTTCATATTGAAGACCAGTTTTTGTTTTTCAGGTAATTTAGCAATGGCTTGTTGTAGCTTGTATTGGATCTCATCACCTTCAAAATATACATCTGCTTGCAAATTGTTTGCCATTCGTTCCTGCAAGGCCTCCGAATTCACGCCTAACTTCCTTGATTTTTGTTTTATGAAAGTGAGGGATTCATTCGTTGCGATGCGGTACATCCAGGAGTACAATTTGCTGTCGCCTTTAAACCCATCTATACTTCTAAATACCTTAATGAACGTATTCTGCAAGACATCGTCTGCATCATCATGATCCAGTACGATCCTACGGATATGCCAGTACAATCGTTCTTTATAGGTGTTGATCAACATCTCGAACGCCTTGGACTGGGTATCTTTTTGCTTTAGTTGCTTAACTAACGTTTCTTCGGCTATCAAAGTCAGTTTGTTATATGGGTAAGACCTCTATTTTTATCAAAGGTTTAATTCCTTTCAACCTATATAACGCTCATTTTAGCCAATAGTTTGCATCTCGACCAACTTTTTATAAGTGCCTTTTTTCTCCATCAGGGCTAAATGATTGCCTTCTTCTACAATTTTTCCTTTCTGTAATACCAGGATATGGTCGGCATTCTGGATGGTAGATAGCCTGTGAGCGATAACAACTGAGGTGCGGTTTTTCATTAAATTTTCGAGAGCCAGCTGCACGAGTCGCTCGCTTTCTGTATCCAGGGCCGAAGTAGCCTCATCAAGGATCAGGATAGCTGGATCTTTCAGCACGGCTCTTGCAATAGCCAATCGCTGTTTTTGACCTCCGCTGAGTTTGTTCCCTCCATCACCTATATTGGTGTCATAGCCTTCAGGCAGTTCTGAAATAAACTCATGGGCATTGGCCACTTTAGCAGCCTCAATGATCTCTTCACGAGTAGCTCCTTCCTTGCCCAGGCCAATGTTCCAGGCTACGGTGTCATTAAAAAGGATAGAATCCTGGGTGACCATTCCGATCAGATTTCGCAGCGATCTTTTTGATATTTTTTTGACATTAATGTCGTCAATGAAGAGTGTTCCTTCATTCACATCGTAAAAGCGCGTTAGCAAATTGGCCAGTGTACTTTTACCGCTTCCGGACTGACCGACAAGGGCGACAGTTTTGCCTTTGTAGAGTTCAAAGTCAAAATCGGTCAGCACCCATTGATCTTCATATTTAAATGAAATAGCATTAAAATGGATATTCTTGTCGAAACTTGTTTTTTCGATCGCATTCTCCATGTCTTGGATCGGGTTAGGCGTTTCCAGGATCTCCAACACCCTTTCTGCTGCTGCATTTCCCTTTTTAACGCCATACGAGGCTTTGCTAATGGCCTTTGCCGGCGTTAAGATGTTATAGGCCAGCCCCATATAGGCAATGAAGGAAGAAGGATCCAGTATTTTATCGATCAAAACCATACGGCCCCCGTACCACAAAAGCACTCCGATCACTAAAATACCGAGAAATTCCCCCAGTGGAGAGGCCAGGTTTTGCCGGTTCAAAAGGCTGTTGGAAAACTTAAAAAATCTGTCTGTAGAGCGTTGAAAGTGTTTAGAGAACCGACTTTCACTGGTAAAAGCTTTGATAATGTGAAGCCCTGTCAGTGTTTCTTCCGTAATGGAAAGAAATTCCCCTTGCTCTTTCTGGACACGTGAGGATTTCTTTTTCAGTGATTTACCAACACGTGAGATAATGAACCCAGCGATCGGGATGAATATGAATACAAAGAGTGTCAGCTTGACGCTGATAAAGAACATGATCGCTATGGTGAACAATATGGTCAGGGGTTCCCGGACCATCAATTCCAGGATAGAAAGAAAGCTATGTTGGATCTCCAGCACATCTGAAGTGATGCGTGCGATCACATCCCCTTTTCTTTTCTCGGTGAAGTAGGAGACTGGCAGATCGGTGATCTTGTCATACATGGCATTTCTCAGGTCTTTCAATACCCCATTTCGAAGGAAGGTGATGAAATACATCGCCAGATAATTGAAGACATTCTTCAACAGGAATAGCAATAAGACCAATCCGATGACCAGGACCAGTCCTTTCATTTGATCATTCCCGGCAAACTGAGTAACCTGATAATTTATATAGTCCTGAAGATAATCCTTAGCCTGCCCCATCCCGGTATAAACAGGCATTACCGATACTTTTTTAGATTGATCGAAAAGCACGTCAAGCATGGGTATTAGCGCAGCAAAAGATAATGCGCTGAACAGGGCATATAGAATATTGAAGAATATATTCAGAAAGCCATACTTGCGATAAGGGATCGCAAAGCGCAATATTTTTTTGAAATAATCCATTAACCTAGCTTGAGTTCTTCTGTGATCCTTCCCAGCTTCTTTTCAAGGGCTGCATGTACAGTCTTGTAATCTGAAGTAGCTGGCAAAGAGGAGTTGACACTCATATAGAATTTGATCTTGGGTTCTGTTCCGCTCGGTCTGGCAGCAATGCGTGTCCCGTCTTCCGTTGTATAGATAAGGACATTAGATTTTGGTATGTCGATCTGTTCGGAAGCTCCTGTCCTGGGATCCGTTGAGGTACTCGTATTGTAATCATCTATTAGTATTACTGGAGAGCCATCAATAGATTTCAGGGGGTTTTCTTTAAAATCGATCATCATCTGGCGGATCTCTTCGGCTCCCTGAATTCCTTTTTTGGTCAGGGAAACAAGTTTCTCCTGGTAGCAGCCGTATTTCACAAAGGCATCGAGCAAGGCTTGATAAAAAGAACTGCCTGCCGCTTTTTTCTCAGCAGCGATCTCACATGCCAATAAGGTTGAGGTGACGGCATCCTTGTCTCGAACAAAATCACCTACCATAAAACCAAAGCTCTCTTCCCCGCCACCCACAAAGTAGGAGTCCGGAAAATCTTTGATCATTTTTGCAATCCATTTAAAGCCGGTAAGGGCTTCTTTGTATTCAACCCCAAAATAAGCTGCCATTTGGCGCATCATTGGTGTGGAAACGATAGTGCTTGCGATAAATTCATTCCCTGTAAAACCTCTCTCCTTGCGTTTCTCCAGCAAGTATTCCGTCATAAGGATCATGGTATGGTTGCCATTCAGCAATTGCATTTCCCCTTCCGTATTTCGAACTGCAATACCCAGTCTGTCACTATCAGGATCTGTGCCAATTACCATATCGGCACCTAGATCCTCAGCCTTTTTAATGGCCATTGCAAGGGCTTCAGGTTCTTCCGGATTAGGTGATTCAACCGTTGGAAAATTCCCATCCGGTTCTGCCTGTTCGGCTATGACAGTTACTTTTGGGTAGCCAGCACGTTTTAATACTTCCGGAATCGCAGTTATCGATGTACCGTGCAAGGAAGTAAATACAATATGAAGGTCGTCTTTGCCAGGGGCATTAAAATCTCCATTAGCAACACAGGCGGAGATAAAAGCCTCATCGACCTCAGCATCAATTTTTTGAATAAGCTCCGGCCGGGTGCTAAACTTTACATCTTCAAATTTCAAGGCATTGATCTCAGCGATGATCTCTTCATCCTGGGGC